>CALMCS010000967.1 GCA_937862875.1 uncultured Comamonadaceae bacterium | reverse complement strand
GAGTGCGTGAAGATGGGCACCACGGTGGCCACCAACGCGCTGCTGGAGCGCAAGGGCGAGCCGACGCTGCTCATCACCACGCGCGGTTTTCGCGACGCATTGCGCATTGCCTACCAGAACCGACCGCGCCTGTTCGATCGCCGCATCGTCTTGCCCGAGCTGCTCTACAGCCGCGTGATCGAAGCGCAGGAACGCATGAGCGCCACCGGCGAGGTGGTCGAGGCGCTGGACCCCGGGCACCTGCGCGAGCGCCTGTGGGCCGCGCATGACGCGGGGCTGCGCAGCGTGGCGATTGTGTTCATGCACGGCTGGCGCTACACCGCGCACGAAGAAGCCGCGGCGCAACTGGCGCGCGAGGCGGGCTTTACGCAGATCAGCACATCGCATGGCACGAGCCCGTTGATGAAGTTTGTGAGCCGCGGCGACACCACGGTGGTGGATGCCTACCTCTCGCCCATCCTGCGGCGCTACGTGGAGCAGGTACAGGCCGAGCTGCCCGGCGTTCCGCTGTACTTCATGCAATCGTCCGGAGGCTTGGCGAATGCCCATCGCTTTCAGGGCAAGGACGCGATTCTTTCGGGGCCCGCCGGTGGCATCGTGGGCATGGCCCGCACCGCGCAGATTGCGGGACAAGACCGCGTGATCGGCTTTGACATGGGCGGTACCTCCACCGACGTCAGCCATTTCGCGGGCGAATTCGAGCGCGAGTTCGAGACCCAGGTGGCCGGTGTGCGCATGCGTGCGCCGATGATGAGCATTCACACGGTGGCGTCGGGCGGTGGCTCGATTCTGGCGTTCGACGGTGCGCGTTTTCGCGTCGGCCCCGAAAGCGCCGGAGCCAATCCGGGCCCCGCCAGTTATCGACGTGGCGGCCCCTTGGCGGTGACCGATGCGAACGTCATGGTCGGTAAGTTGCAGCCCGAATACTTTCCGCATGTGTTCGGACATGCCGCCGACCAGAGTCTGGACAGCGCGGTGGTGGCCGAGAAATTTGCGGCGCTCGCGCAGCCACTCGGCCGACCCGCCGAGGCCGTGGCGCATGGCTACATCGAGATCGCCGTGCAGCAAATGGCCAACGCGATCAAGAAGATTTCGGTCGCGCGCGGCTATGACGTGACGCGCTATACCTTGCAATGCTTTGGCGGAGCCGGTGGGCAACACGCCTGTCTGGTGGCCGATGCGCTGGGCATGGAGAAGGTGTTGATTCATCCCCTGGCTGGAGTGCTCTCGGCCTACGGCATGGGGCTGGCGGACCAGAACGTGATGCGCGAGAAGGCGCTCGAGCTGCGACTGTCGGACGACTCGTTTGCGCAGATCGAAGCGGTGCTGCAAGAACTGGAAAACACCGCACGCGCCGAGTTGCTGGAGCGCGGCCTGGAATCCAGCACGCCGCAGGTGCTGCGCCGCGCGCATGTGCGCTACGAAGGGGCGGATTCCGCCTTGGTGGTGCCGTTCGGCAGCCTCGCGCAGATGACCGAAGCGTTCGAGCGCGCGTATCGCCAGCGCTTCTCGTTCCTGATGCAGGGGCGTGCGCTGGTGATCGAGGCGGTGTCGGTGGAGCTGGTGGTGGCGGGCGACAGCCCGGCCGAAGCGCGCCAAGCGGAACACCCGCCGCGCGATGTGCCGGCGCGCGAGACGGTGCGTGTGTTCACCGTGGGCGTCACGGGGGAGCCGCAGTGGCATGACGCGGCGTTGGTGGTGCGCGAAGACATGCGCCCCGGCGATCGGGTGCTGGGCCCGGTCATCATCGCCGAGAAGAATGCGACGACGGTGGTCGAACCCGGTTGGGAGGCGCAGTTGACCGGCCTCGACCATCTGCTGCTCTCGCGCCATGTGCCGCGTCCGCAGCGCATGGCGGCCGG
>CALMCS010000966.1 GCA_937862875.1 uncultured Comamonadaceae bacterium | reverse complement strand
CCGAGTCGGCAGGCCTTGGCGGGCACGTACGAGCCCATGCTGGCCAGCAACACGATCAGCGCCACCTGGCGCATATAGGTCGATTTACCGCCCATGTTGGGGCCGGTGATGATCTGCATGCGCGTGTTCGAATTGAGGCGCGTGGTGTTGGGAATGAACGCGCCGGACGAGGTCTCTGCGAGACGCGCTTCCACCACGGGGTGGCGACCGGCCTCGATGTCGATGCAGGGCTCGCTCACGAATTGCGGCGCGCACCAATCAAGGGTAAGCGCACGTTCGGTGAGCGCGCACAGTGCATCGAGCGTTGCCAGTGCTTGCGCAAGGCGCGTGAGTGCGGGCACATGCTGCTGCAACTGGTCGAGGATTTGCTCGTACAGAAACTTCTCGCGCGAGAGCCCGCGTTCCTGTGCCGAGAGCGCCTTGTCTTCGAAGGTCTTGAGTTCGGGCGTGATGTAGCGCTCGGCGTTTTTCAGCGTCTGGCGACGGCGGTAATCTTCCGGCACGCGGTCGAGGTAGCTGGTGGTGACTTCAATATAGAAGCCATGCACCTTGTTGAATTGCACGCGCAGATTCGGGATGCCGGTGCGCTCTTTTTCGCGGGTTTCGAGCGCCAGTAAAAAGTCGTCGCAGTTGGTCTGGATGCCGCGCAGTTCGTCGAGGTCGGCGTCGAAACCGGTGGCAATCACTCCGCCATCGCGCACCAGGGCCGCAGGCTCTTCCATGATCGCCGCGCGCAGCAGTTGCGTGCAGTCGGCAGGGGGAACCAGATCATCAAAAAGCTGCGCGAGAAAGGGTTCTGGTGCGCGCGGAAATTGCGAGAGCACGCCGGATTTTTCAAGCGTCTTGCCCAGCCCCACGAGCTCGCGCGGGCGCACCTGGCGCAAGGCGATGCGTGCGGTGATGCGTTCCACATCGGACACGCCCTTGAGCTCGCCGCGCAGCATCTGCCACGGGCTGTTGTTGCCCGCGCCGTTGCCGCGCAGCACTCCGATGGCAGACAGCCGCTCGCGCGCTCTGCTGCGATCGCGCTCGGGCTCCAGCAGCCAGGTCTTGAGCAGGCGGCTGCCCATGCCGGTCATGCAGGTGTCGATCAGCGAGAACACGGTGGGCGAGTCTTCGCCGCGCAGTGTCTTGGTGAGCTCCAGATTGCGCCGCGTCGATGCGGGCAGGTTGATGAGCTCATCGTTCTTTTGCACACGCACGCCATGCACGTGGGTGAGCGTGCGGCCCTGCGTGTGTTCCGCATAGGTCAGCAGCGCGGCTGCGGCTGCGTGCGCCTGCGAGAGGCCTTCCGCATTCCAGGCCTGCAGACTGGCCGCGCCCAGATGCTCCAGCAGCTTGCGCTCGCCGAGCGCGCTGTCGAACTGCCAGTCCGGACGCAGACTCAAGGGGCAGGTGAGCACGCCGCTGTGGCGCAGTGCCGTGAGTTGTTCTTCAAAGCGCTGGGTGACGCCCGCGCTGTAGATGACCTCGCTGGGCGCAATGCGCGCCACCCAGCCGCCGACCTCGTCGTGCGAGCATTCGGCCATGTGCACGATGCCCTGCGTGACGCTCAGCCACGCCAGACCCGCCTTGGCGCGTGGGCCCTGGTGGACGGACAGCAGCAGCGATTCGTTCTTGTCGGAGAGCAGTTCGCTGTCGGTCAAGGTGCCGGGCGTGACGACCCGCACCACCTTGCGTTCGACCGGGCCCTTGCTCGCGCCCACTTCGCCCACCTGCTCGGCAATGGCCACCGATTCGCCCATCTTGATGAGGCGACCCAGATAGTTTTCCAGCGCATGAAACGGCACACCGGCCATCATCACCGGCTGCCCGGCGGACTGGCCGCGCTGGGTCAGTGTGATGTCGAGCAGACGCGCAGCCTTTTCGGCATCGGCGTAGAACACCTCGTAGAAATCACCCATGCGGTAGAAGAGCAGGGTGTTCGGGTGATCGGCTTTGAGGCCTAAGTACTGCGCCATCATGGGCGTATGTTGCGAAAAATCAGATTCCGCAAGCACTTGTTTTTGTTCTGATTTTTCGTTCGAAGTCATGTACGTTGATCGCTGAAAGCCGCTCAGGCACATCCCATTGATCGTGCCCGGTAAGCCGGTATTGTCAGCGATGCAGTACGCGGTCTGCCAATTCTTAAATCCCCGCGCCGCGCTTGGAAATTCTGGCGACGCCGCGTGGTCGATCAAGCGCGCTGCGGTCCCGGCTTTCTGTCTTCGACCACAAACCGCGCCAGTTCGTATGCGCCACTTTCGGGATCCAGCGGATCTTTGGTTGCGCGCAGCGAGGTC
>CALMCS010000965.1 GCA_937862875.1 uncultured Comamonadaceae bacterium | reverse complement strand
ACATGGCGGGCCATTTGAGACTGGGCACCGGGCCATGTGCCAGCGTCACCGTGGATTTCGCATCGACGTCTTCCACCGTGCCTTCGGCTTGGTGGCCGACCCCACCAGCGCCCTGCGGCTTGGTGGAACTCTCCGGGGCGGCCCCTTTGCCTTGCTCTGCCGACGCGAAACCTCCGATGGCGGCCTTGAGATTGCTTTCCGCGTCGATCAGGAAGTTGGCCGCCACCACCACCATCTCACCGTCCTGCACTCCCTCAAGAATCTGGATGCGATCCTCGCTGCGGGCGCCGACCTTGACCTCACGCGGCTCGAAACGACCCTCCTTGACCTGTACCAGAACGATCTGGCGCCTTCCGCTGTCGATGACCGCCGACGTCGGCACCGTCAGCACGGCGCCCTTGGGTGCCGCAGACAGCTCCACCTGGGTGAACATGCCCGGCTTGAGCAGGCCGCCGGCATTGGTGAGTTCGACGCGCACGGGCACGGTGCGTGTTTCGGCCGTGAGGGTCGGATAGACGTAGGTGACCGGGCCGGTGAACACCTTGTCCGGGTAGGCGTTGATGCGCACCGTGGCCATGGCACCCGGCCTGACCAGGACGATGTCCTGCTCGAACACATCGGCGATCACCCACACCGAAGACAAATTGGTGACCTGATAGAGCGCTTCACCCGGCATAAAGCGCATGCCTTGCACTGCCTTCTTCTCGGTAACAATGCCGGCCACCGGAGAGCGGAATGTGAGCGTACGGCGTGCCGCTCCTGACTGGGACAGCGCCTTGACTTGCTCGTTCGAAATATCCCAGTTGCGCAGACGCATCAGGCTCGATTCGGCGAGTTCTCGCATCCCTTTCTGCGTTTCCTCGCTGGCGCCCTTCAAGGCTTCAACACCTTGTGCGGCAATCGCATACTCGCGCTGCGCTGAAACCAGCTCTGGGCTGTAGACCTCGAACAACGGCTGACCCTTGCCCACGGCCTGCCCTGTCGCATTGACATGTAAGCGCTCGATGTAACCCTCGAACTTGGGGGCGATGGCATAGGTTAGCCGTTCGTCGGGTTCAATGCGGCCAACGGCTCGTACTACTTTGTCCAGGGTGCGCATGCTGGCGGCCTCGAGGCGCACGCCGAGCTTCTGGACTTTTTCGGTGCTGATCTGGATCTGACCGGCGCTTGCCGCCTCGGACTCCTCCTCGCCGTCGAAGACTGCGATGTAGTCCATTCCCATCGGGTCTTTCTTGGGCGTGGGCGAGGTGTCTGGCAGCCCCATCGGATTGCGGTAGAAGAGAATCTTGCGTTCCTTCTTGCCGTTTGCCGGCGGCACCGTCGATGCGGCCTGCTCCGATCCATGCGCCGCAGATTGCCGCTGGCCGTACCAATAGCCGCCTCCTGTGGCCAATACCGTGGCGGTCAGCATGAGCACGCCCATCTTGATATTTTTTTTCATAGTTCTTCTCCCACGATGCGCTCGATGTCCGCCAGGCGAATCTGGGCCGCGACTCCTGCTTTGACTTGATTGAGTTTGGCTTGACGTATCTGCTTCTGTGCATCCAGCAACGTGGCGAAGTCCACCTTGCCCGATTCATAACCTGCCAGTGCCGAGCGGAAGGTCAGCTCCGACTGGGGCAAAAGACTTTCCGTGGTCAACGTCAGCGTGCGGCGCGCCGCCTCCAGACCCGCGATGTTTTCATACAGGTCGGCCAGCAACTGGTTGGTGGCGACTTCGCGGCGCGAGCGGGCGGCATCCAACATGGCCTGCGCTTCCCGCTCCTGCGCGCGCCGGGTGTCCTGCTGCAAGGGGATGTTGACTTCGACCATCAGCTCCCATTCCCGAATCGACTTCCCGTACTGGATGGGCGACACCCCCACGGAGAAGTCCGGATAGCGGTTTTTGTAGGCGAGTTCGCGGCTTTTTTCCGCCGCCCGGATCTGCGACTCCTCGGTTCTCAGCAGCGGGTTGCTGGCCCGTGCGCGCTGCTCAAGCACATCAAAGCGCATGCGCTCGGGCGCCGGGATGGTGCGAATGTGCTCTGGCGTGGCCAGCATCTCACTCGAAGGCATCCCCACGAGCGCGTTCAACTTGCCCTGCAACTGTCGGCGCTCTGCTTCGAGGCCAATCAACTCGCTGCGCATGGCGGTCTGCTCCAGCTGCGCACGAATTACATCCTGCTGCGCTGCCAGGCCACTGGCGTAACGCACTTGAGCGACTTTTTCCAGGCGATTAATCAGGTCAAGGATCTCCCTGGTCAGCCGCTCGTTCTGGTCCAGATAGTAGAGTTGGGCGTATG
>CALMCS010000964.1 GCA_937862875.1 uncultured Comamonadaceae bacterium | reverse complement strand
CAGGACTAGAGTCCAGTCGCTTGAAAAATGTGGCCAAACGCCTCAAACGCTTGGCCATTCAGCATGGGCAGCTTCATCCTCGCTGAGTCGGCCGATCCGGCAAGATACTTAGCTGCCCACCAAGGCCGTTCAGGCCGCGCCCAACGCCAGCCGCGCAGTCAGCATCGTACGACCCGGTGCCGACTCGATCGACAGCACGCCACCCACACGCGCCATGCGCACCGACATCGAGCGCATCCCGATGCCCAGACCCGATGCGTCCACGGCGGACACGTTGAAGCCCACGCCGTCATCCTGAATCTGCAGCACCAATTCGTCGGCCTCTGGTTGCTCGAACGACAGGCGCACATTGCGCGCCTGGCTGTGCTTGATGATGTTGGTCATCGCCTCTTCGATCAAGCGCGTCATCGCCAGATACTGCAGCGCATTCGGCGGCGTGCGCCACTGCTCTTCAAACTCCCAATCGCAGTTGACGTCCAGATCATCGAACAGATTGTTGAAGCGATAACGCAGCGGCGCAAGCCACTCCCGCTGCGAGCCTGGAACGCGAATCTGCTCCGATGAATTGCTGTCAATCGTCTGGCGCAAATCGCTGCGGATGAGCTTGAGCATCGACAGCACCTGCGGTCTTGCCAGCGGCCCGTTGCCCTGCTCCACGGTGGCGATCATGTGCACCAGCGAACCGCCCAATCCGTCATGCAGATCATGGGTCAGGCTGAGGCGTTCCTGCAGTCGCGCGTTGTGCAGCTTCTGCTCTTCCAACTCGGCACGCAGTTGCTCGGATTTCTTTTGCTCGGTGATGTCGAAGGTGAAGCCGATCAGCGCCGTAGGCTGACCCTGCTCGTCGCACATCACGTGCACCACTTCCCTGACCCACACAAAACCGTTGTCCTTGGTCTGCGCCCGATAGTCGGCATCGTGGTCCACACCCGCGAGGCACAACTGCACGCAGCGACTGACCGTCTGCTCCCGCTCATCGGGGTGAATCCGCGCGGCCCAATCGTCCACCGTAGCCCAACTCTCCGGCGTCCATCCCAGCAAGGCTTCGATCTGCGGGCCGATGTAGGTGTACTTCTTGGTCGCCCAATCAATCCGGAACGGAATCGCCAGAGTCGACTCGAGCAGTGTCTGGTAAAGGCGGTTGTCCTGATCGGGGTCGAGGGTACGCAAGCGCTGGTGGGTATCGGTCATTTTGCGTGCTTGTCACTCAAGAGGGGGTGGATGGAAGGTGAATTATTCCAGAACCAGTAGAAATAGCTGTGCGAGGTCTGGAGCATGGTCTGCGTTTGCACACTGGTCTGCCCGCCGCCGAGCCAACAGGCCAGGGCCGAGTTGCGGTTGCCGTGCAGGTCGAGGTACGGCTGTCCCAACAGGTGGGACTTGGGCGGGACATACAGGGCACAGCCAGAGGGTACCCAGAGATCAGCCAGATAGATCTTGCCCAACTCCGGCCAAAAGCGCGCCACGGAAATCACCAGCGGAAGCTTCGGATCGACGGACGCAAAGACATGCGGAAAATCGTGACACTCCAGATCGGTGCCGACGCTTCCCAGCAGGTAGCGAACGTCATCCGTGGTGCCGTCCATCTTTTTTTCCGTGTTCGGCTCTCGATACGGTGACCAGTGGCCGGCAAACATGCCGTATTCATAGTCGACTTGTTCCAGCGGATGCTCCATCGGGTTGCCGATGAGGATGCCCTGACCTCTTTTCACCAGCGTCATTCCAAACGCAGCCGCGTTCTCGGCGGTGACCCACATGGGTTTGTACTCCACCTGACTCGCGTTGAATGTCAACTCCGTTTTCTCGCCGAATGCGGGCTCGACGATGACGGGATCCTTATCCGTGGTGACCTTGTACTCATTGCCGAGGGAGATGCCGGGGTCGCTGCTCGCGGGGTGGAGCTCCACCGTCCCGATGGGAAGCGTTTCGAAATAGACCGGCTTTCCGCCGATGTTGCAGAAATACGGCGTCTTGAGAGGATCCACGCCGATGGCGGGGCCGTCTTGGATGAGCAGCGTCTCAGCGAATTTTTTTGGCGGTTTGAGTGGAGGCATCTTGATGGGGTGTTTGATAGAGGATACCTGAGGGATGCGAAAGTCACCAATGGGTTTTGGGTGCCTGAAAAACCACGAGGCGGGGGCGCTGTTCGACAACGCGCAACGCGCTGACTGCGTCTGGGTCTAGCGGTGAAGAACGGGGGCCTACAGCACGCGCCTGGGAGCCCCGACTCCGGGATGTTCATCAGGGCTTGTATGGCGTTGGCTGCGCCCAATAGCGAAATCCAGCCCATGCGAATTGTCGTGACAGTGTCGCGACAATTCGGGTCATCCATCGTTCACTGATCTGTGTTGTTGTACTTCGTTCGTCAAAAATCGAAAATGGAACGATGAGAAGCAAATCCCATGACGACGCGATGGCCGAGCTGTACAGCAGCGAGCCAGCCTTGGCGCTGGAAGTCCTCAACAATATTCTCGAAAGCAACGATCAGGCCGACCTGCTGACCGTGCTGCGCCAGTTGACGAAGGCGTTCGGCGGCTTGCGGCCGGTTGCCGAAGAGGTCCAGACGGATCCCACAGAACTTTTCAAGATGTTGTCGCCCGATGGCGACCTGACGCTCAGCGACTTCACGGCGATTCTCAAGGCTATGGATTTGCGGCTGGTAGTGCAGCCGATACCGACAGCTGAGTAGGTTATCGACCGGTCTCCGCATCTCTAACCGCATCCACGTCCGGCATCTGGATCCGAAGCCACGGCCAGCGGGCGCGATACGACTCGGCTTTCTGTTGAAACAGCTCGCGGTACGGTATCAACGGATTCAACGTCAGAACCCCGTCATAGACCAACTCCAGCCCGTTCGGCGCGTAGAGTTCGCCTGGTCGAATGCCAACGCAGGTCGCGGGAATGAGAAACCGGTCAATGCCATCAGACGAGCGATGCAACGCATCGTAGGGCTGCCCGAAATACGACTCGTACCAGAGGTGAACGCGCGCCTGATTCGATACCTCGATTTGGATGCCAAGGTCGTGCAACACCTTGTCGGCATGCGCCTGCATTTTTTGCTCTGCTGCTTCGGTGATGTCTGATGCGTCGAAGTAGAAGAGGTCGTAGTCTTTGATGGACGCCTCGGGGGCTCGGCCGCTTTGCAGATTCCAGACGGTTTGGAACAGGCAGCCTGCGACAAGCCAACCATCGGGGAGAGCCAAATCGTCCCAGCGTTCGAGGATCGATTTGTTGTGGGGGTTTTGGGAGATGTCGGCTATGAAGCGGTCTTTGATGGGGACTGGGATTGATGTTGGGGGATACATTGGTTTGTGCTTGCCGAACTGGGCGCGTTTCATTTTTACCGGATTCAGGGGCAATTGCGAAAGCTTGTTGTTGCCTTATGTCAGCGGCTTAATTCCTCCGTTTAATCTTCAGAGGCTTGCTGGTGCCAAAGACGACACTGCAGTCGTTCAACTTGAAGCCGCAGAACGCGGCCGCTCTGAGCAGAGTTCTTGCGCAAGTTGAGACAATGTGGCCGTGATGTAGAGCTGATGATAGCTACTACGGCGTCGAACTAAAACTACGTATCTTGACCAATGATCATCATCCGTTTCGGTGTCGTACTCACTGATTTCGGCGGATCGTGGCCGATGGCTTCGCGGTTCGCCGTGTCACCAGTTAAATTTACAGAACAATTCCAGGCGCAGTGGTCGCATCAGTGAGAACGAAGCCACCACCTCAAAAAAAACACTTTGAGAATGAGCCTGATAACGAGCAGAGAGAACACGCAAACTCGTAAACTTCTAACTTTACGCAGCATCGTCAGAAAATCGACTGTCGAGTTGCTGAAATGGCCCTTAAATCGCCATTTGAGGTTAGTGGTCACGTTCACAGAAGACGTGCTGCAACTTCGAAGATTCTCTACAAAAAACCACTAAATTCGATGGCAAAAATGCTGATTTGTATATTTGAGCCTAGCAAAAATTCACTATTTCAAGGTTGGTCTCG
>CALMCS010000963.1 GCA_937862875.1 uncultured Comamonadaceae bacterium | reverse complement strand
TGAGTGGTATGGCGGCGAATGTTTCAAACCCCAAAGCCTCGGCCCTGGCGAAGTCAATCAACCGTGGCGGTAATGCCGAAGAGTTAGTGCGAAACGCCATCGTGGATGCGCAGCTTCATGATGACTGGCGTGGAGTGGTTGCCATTGAAAACAGCTTGGAGCGTGTTGAGGATCGCACCACCGCAAGGCACGCTGGATACGTGGGCACAAGAGCCTTGATCGTCAATCGCTTGGATGCAAACGCCTATGCTCACCGTCTCCCCACTGGTTCTCAATCAGGTCTTGCTTGGCTGGTCTGCTTTGTCTTTCTCAGGACGGATGGCGATGTTGAGACAGGCCTTCAAATTGCTGAGACGTTTCAAGAGCGTGTGATCGAGGCTGGCGGCTTTGGCATTAACTGGGGCAAGGATGCCGTCATGTGCCTGCCGCCCGTTGCATTTGGAGGGCCAACCCGACTGAGCACAACGCTCGCCATGGGACGCGGGGACTACGGCACCATCTACGACATTCAGGATTTTGCAATCAATGCGATGCAAGCTGAAGTTGGAGTGTCGCGTTCACATGACAACACGCATCCGGTGTCATTCATTCTCTGGGGCACGGTAGTCACTGCTTCCGATAATCCAGCGCAGGAGCTATTTGACGAATCGACTTGGTGCCCCGGAATGGACTTCGCATCAGTAGCACCACGAATTACGCAACTTCTTGCCGAAGCTGCGTCGGGATTTGATGGCGATACCTACATTCACCCAGAATGCTTGTCCGCTACACAGGCCACTGAATTTGCCCAGAAGCTCACCAAGGAACAAGTGGTTGACAGTGCTATCAATGGGGCCATGAAATCCATTTATGGAGATGACTTGAGCGCTGCCCATGTGCGTATCACCAAGATCATGCCCAAAGAGCTGCCCTACATGGATCAGCTCCTGATCGGGTTTGCTGGGCGCGCAAACACCATCGCCACAACCTACCGATTCCCCCGATCAGACAAACCACTGGAAGAAGACGCAGAGTTCATCGCGTCATTGTGTCGTGAGCGCGGAATTACTGACATCAGAATCATTGATCTGAATCGTCCTATTCACGCCAACGATTACCCAGGCTATTCAGTTGGCCTCGATGGCGAGTGGATTGAGGGTCAGGATGCACGCCTTGGTGATGCGCGATCCTTGGTCACAAGCGTCGATTGGGAACTACCTGAAGACCCCCCAGAGACTTACACGCCAGCTACCCATCAACTTCCCGCTGTCATTTTTTTGGACAAGGTGGGGGTTCAAAGCGTCCTAGAGCAGCACTACACCCCAAACATCTGGGGTGCCGTTAAAGATGCTCTTTCAACGCCATGCGACCCCATGCAAGCGGTCGAGCAGGTTTTACGGGGAGCTTGGCAAGGCAGTGCTGCTGATTTGGAATGGCTGCTTGATAAGTACGAACCCGCTCTGTTGCCGCATCGGCACGATCTCTTGTGCATGCAGTTCAAGCAGTGTCAGGGAACAGTGGTGAGAGCGACTGAATCGCTGCTTCACACATTGAGAGAAACAGACATTGGTGACGACTGCCCTTCCACATTCCTGCGTTCTGGATTCGATTGCTACTACCTGTTGCTTCGAGTCCCAGCAGATGCAATTGATGAGCCAGAAGACCCGGCGCATCGCCGGTACATAGATGGCCTTCTTGTCCAGCGTTGGAATCTCGGTGGACAGGAGCATTTGCTTTTGGATGTCTTCATCACAAGCGGAAGTGACGTTCATACACCCGACATCGTTGAAGACGCGATTCCGTTGAAATTGGTCTTTGATGAATCGACCACCCTTGCCCACCTACGCCAGCAAATCGATCCTCATGATGATTTGAGCCGTCAAGCTCTTGATCTGTTCGCAGGTGTCGCGCTGTACATGAATTCGCGTGATGCACGTATTGAGCGCCGTGACGACCACCAAAAAGCCGCAGATGCCCTGAAACTCTTGAACAGAAAGAAGCGCAAGCCAGCGGATTACAACAGGGTCCAATCCTCCTTTGATGCGATCTATGTTGGCCCAGAGTTCATCAATGACGCCTCGACGGTATTCAAAGGCGAAGGACACGCACGATCTGGCGTCAAGCCTCACTACCGGCGAGGATTTGTTCGATACGGCCAGCGGGTCGGCAAAGGCCTGACCGAAACCCGGCCAGTCTTCATCTCTCCCGTCCTTGTCAATGCCCACAAGCTACTTGAAGGCGAACCAAGTAAAAAGCAATATGTCGTTGGTGCTCGGAATTAGTCAATCCGCATAGGGCTGGTGATGTACAGCGCAGATCTTTCCGTGGTCGGCCAGCAGAGATAGGAAGCGACAAATCCGGCCTGCCC
>CALMCS010000962.1 GCA_937862875.1 uncultured Comamonadaceae bacterium | reverse complement strand
AACGCAAATCGAGCCTGAGCCAACCTACGGTGACGCGGGCGTTGTCCGACATTGAAGAAATTTTCATGACGCCGCTGTTCGTCCGATCACGGCGGGGTCTGGAGCCGACCGCTGCAGGGGAAGTCGTGTTGGCTCGGGCTCGATTTGCGTTGGCCGACATTAAGGTGCTGCAGGACGAATTGCGTGCGGTGAACCAGGGACGGCAGGGAACTCTGCGCATTGGGCTGATCCCCTATGTGTCCGGGCAAGCGCTGGACGCCGTCTGGCGGCATCTGTTGTCGCTCCAACCCCGGCTGGCACTGTCTGCCAGCGAAGATACGTCCCTGAATTTGATCCAAAGGGTACGCGACAGAGAGCTGGACTGTGCCGTGTGCCGGTTTTCGCATGACAGCATCGAAGATGATCTGGTGCAGGTACCGCTATACCACCAGCAAGCATTTTTGGTGGCGGCCAAGCCCAGTGCGTCTTTGCTGTCGCGACAGCCAGTGTTGGATATCGCGCAACTGGCCGAGATGGAATGGGTCTTTCCTCCCAGCAATACACCCATCCGCAAGGTGATCGACGCCATCTTCGCGGCGGCGGGTCGACAGGTTCCTGTGCCGCTGATGGAGGCCTATTCGATTCGCGCCATTTCTACGGCCTTGCACCAACTGCCCCGCGGCGTCACCGTGCTGCCCGGTGACATCGGGAATATCGTTGCGCCTGCCGGGGGTGCGGAAATTCTGGAACGCCCACTACCGTGGAGCCTGCCGCCGGTCGGTTTGGCGTGGTTGCGGGACTCACCGAAAGCAGGTATCGCCGTTGCGCTTGCCGCAGCCGTGCGGGCAAAGACGCTTGCTTTGAAATAGATCGCTGGCAGCCAAGCACTACCGAAACACCCGCTCATCGACAATCACTTTGCCATCCCTCGGCAGTAAGCCCGGTGCAACCAGCAACACCTCCGCCCGCAGTTTGGTGATCTCTCGAAACGCGCTTTCCACCGACTGCTTGAACCCGGAATCACCATCCAAACTCTCCACGCTCAGCGTGATGTGATCTTGTGCATTCACGTGGCGGACCGTGATTCTGCATTGAAGGACCTCTGGAATGCGGCGCTTGAGTTGATCGAGGCTGGAGCGGTGCACGAACATGCCGCGGACTTTGATGGATGGGTCTGCGCGGCCTTGCCAGCCTTTGATTCTGGGGCTGGTTCTGCCGGTGGGGCAGGGGCCCGGGATGAATGACGAGAGGTCGCCGGTGGAGAAGCGGATCAAGGGGTAGCTGGGGTTCAATACCGTGACGATGACTTCGCCTATTTCGCCGAAGGGGACAAGATCGGAAG
>CALMCS010000961.1 GCA_937862875.1 uncultured Comamonadaceae bacterium | reverse complement strand
CTGCCGCAACTCACGCAAGAGACCCAGGCGCGATTGAAGCGCGCCGGCCCCAGCATGCCGATGGTGGCCAATCCCATCGACATGACGGGCCATATCGCCAACAAAGAGGGCATGGCCGCGGAGTTGCTGGCGGCATTGCGAGACGATGCATCCATAGACGTGGTGGTTGTCTACTGCATGGGTTCGTGGCTCGATCGCATGACGGACGACCTGGTTCATGAAGCCGCGCAAAGCCCGCGTCTCACCGTCGTGATCGATACCGGCGAGGCCACGCGGCGCGCCGAACTCGAGGCCGCCGGAATTCCCGTGTTCACCGATGTGGCGCGAGCCAGCGAGGCGCTGGCCACCTATCTCCGCTGGGCCGAAACTGACGGGCACAGCACAGAAGCAATGGAAGCGCTCGACCTCTTGAAGCAGGCAGCCCCGCCACCGCCAATCAACGACAAGACACGCACGCTCGACGAAGTGGCCGCCAAGGAACTGCTGGAGCAGCGCGGTCTGCAGACCTGCGATCGCGGGTTGGCGACGAGTGAGGACGGGGCCGTGAGCATCGCGCAGACACTGGGTTACCCGCTTGCCATGAAGATCGTCAGCGCCGATATTTTGCACAAGACGGAAGCGGGTGGCGTGCGCCTGAATGTTCGCGGCGAAGATGAAGTGCGTGCCGCCTACCAAAGCATCACGGAGCAGGTCAGCGCATCGCGCCCCGACGCCTTGTGCCGAGGGGTTCTCATCGAAAAAATGGCATCGGGCATCGCCGAGCTGATTGTGGGTGTGACGCAAGACGCCGTGTTCGGCAAGGTGATGACGGTGGGCTACGGCGGGGTGGCGGTCGAGATTTTCAAAGACGTCACGCACCGGCTTCTGCCTGTGGATGCGGCCACCGCACGCACCATGCTCTCGGAGTTGCGCAGCTTCCCGTTGCTCAACGGTTTCAGGGGCAAGCCTGCTGCGAACCTGGACGCCGCAGCCCGCGCCATTGCCGCGCTCTCGGATCTGGCGGTGCAGTCGGGCCACCCACTGCGCGAGCTCGAAGTCAATCCACTCCTGCTGACCGGGCAGGGCGCGTATGCGCTCGATGCACTGGTCCTACTCAACACGGATGAGGAATCCACACTATGACTGAAGATCGAATCGCACTGGTCACCGGCGCAGCGCGCGGCATTGGGCTGGGGGCCGCAAAGGCACTCGCCGTCCATCACCGCGTGGTTCTGGTGGACCGCGATGAAGAGGCTTTGAGAGCCGCAGTTGCCGAGTTTCCTGCAGGCCGCGCATTCGCGCTGTGCGTTGATTTGATGGAAGCTGATGCCGTCGAAGGTCTTGGGGATTCGGTGCGCAAACACTGGGGCGATATTTCTGTATTGGTGAACAACGCCGCCATCTCCCCCAAGCACAACGGCCGCGCGCAAAGTCTTTCCGAGGTGCAGCTCGATGAGTGGAACGCCATCCTGTACGTGAACGTCACGGTGCCGATGCTGCTCGCGCAGGAGTTTGCGCCGGGCATGAAGCAGGCGCAGTGGGGCCGCATCATCAACATTTCCTCGCGCGCTGGCCGCTCGCACTCGCCCTCGGCGGGCACCGGCTACATGACCTCCAAGGCGGCGATTCTGGGATTGACGCGATCGCTGGCGGGCGAGTTGGCCAGGTTCAACATCACGGCCAATTCGGTCGCACCGGGCCTGGTGGAAACGCAGCTGTCCTCGCACATCTCGCCAGAACAGATGGACCGAGTGCGCGCCATGATTCCCTTGAATCGCGCGGGCCTGCCATCGGAGCTTGGTGCCTCCATCGCGTTTCTGGCGTCCGAGGGTGCGGGGTTCATCACCGGTGCCTGCCTTGATGTCACCGG
>CALMCS010000960.1 GCA_937862875.1 uncultured Comamonadaceae bacterium | reverse complement strand
TTTGATGTCGGCCGCATACATCCGGGCAAACAGCTCGTCCATGTTGGCCAGGGCTGTATTGACCATCACACGGATCACGCGCAAGGGGTGATCGGCGGGCACGAAGTCATCGAGGTGGCGCATGGTGAACAGGCTCTCGGTGAAGGTGTCGGCTCCGCGCATGGATGGCTCGTCTGTCTGGTTGGTGGGGTGCCTCGATTGTCGCGGGAGGGCCTATGAATCTGGACGGGCGCAGGGGAGTATTTCAGCAGCCTGCTAAACGGTGGACTTTCGGCCAAAAGCAGGGACATCTGTTCAGGCTACGGTGCGGAATCGAACCGCGCTGCGTCCTGCTCCCTGACGATTTCGTGCCAGCGTTTGGCTGGCTCTGAAGGTGCTGTCGGGCTCTCGGCTTCATCACGGACGGCTGCGGCGGCGCTGCCCACCACGCTGTTGGTCATCTCCCATTCCAGGATCGCTGGAAGTGAAAACCGGAGGTTGCCCACCAGCATCAGGTGTGGAACGCGTTTGCGATTGCGCTCGGCCTGATCGCGGAACAGGTGGATGAGTAGCGATGCTGCTTCGGCAATTGCTTTGGCGGTGAAGTAGTTATCTTCAGCCTTGGCATCGAGGCCCTGCGCCGCTTCTGGCACTTCCGGCTTGAAGTCTCGTTTGATCCCGAGCAGCGTCATCAAATGCTGCGCGCTGCAGTGCTCGAACTCTAGGACGTCAGCCTCGTGGTAACGAACGTGGCGGAACAACTTGTGCCAGACCGACCCTTCGCCATCGAGCCGCCAGCGTCGCAGCGTCTTGAGACTGATCTGCCAGCGGTCGGCAACCTGCTTTTCGGTCATCACGGGGTAGTGCATCTTTTTCTCCTGAACAGATGACCCCATGACAACGCTGTTCACCGTAGAAGCCAAGGTGATCTTCAGGGCATGCTCGCGTCGCCAAGCTCGGGCGGCAGAGGTTTGTCGAAAATCGACTTCGACGCCTGCGACGATTGCGCGGATGCTGTCAACAAGGGCGCCATCGACAGGCACATACGTGGCTTCGTAGGCCTGCACGATTCCAACCAGGGTGTTCAGCCGCTTCCCCTCTGGCGTTTCCAGAGCAGGGTCTGAATCCACGAGCGCGGAGGCTTCCTTGAGAGCGGCCCGGTACTCTGCCTCCGTGCGAATCTTGTGGATGTTCATGCTGACCGACCTCTCTCAAGCCTTGACGGTGTTCAAGCGCAGCATCAGCGTCATCGGATGCTGCGGTGACTCCTGGAAGCCGTAGTGCTCGTAGAACTGCTTGGCGCGGTCGTGGAGAGCGTGGACGAGCAGCGCCCGAACACCGGCGTTATGCGAAACGCTCACCGCTCGACCGACTGCGTCTTGCAGCAGGGATGCTCCAAGCTTGATGCCTTGCGCCCGATGGTCGACGGCCAGCCGGGCCAGAACCATCACGGGCACTGGATCGGGCATATTGCGTCGCACGCTGCTGGTTGCCGCTTGGTGTGAAACCGCACCTGCGGCCATCGCGTAGTAGCCGTAGACGCGCGCTGCCTGATCTGCGACAACGAAGGTGCGGCTGGCACCGCTCAATTGGTTCGTCAGTGCCCGGCGCTTGAGCCATTCATCGAGACTGGCTTCACCGCAAGCGAATTCGTCCAGGATGTGGGTGGCGGCGAGCGGAATCGGTGCGCTCAGTTGCAAGCTCATGCCTCGCCGGTGTTCCAGGGAGCCTTGACGGCCATGAGACGCTCAAGCCCTGGGTTGGGGCCGGGAGGGGCGTCGAGCATCGCGGTGAACTGCTTGAACTTGTCGGCATCCAGGCTGAAAAAGACCTGGTCCAGCACCACGGACTGCGCGCGGTCGCAGGCTGCTTCGAGCATGAAGTCCGAGCGGTTCTTGCCAAGCAGGCTGGCAGCGTGATCGATCAGATCGCGCTGTTCGGGCAAGGCCCGCAGATTGATGGCGGCGTCACGCATTGGTTTCTCCTATTCGCGCATACACAAAAGATATACGAATTGTGGCGCACTGTGTAGCTTTTGTCAACACGAAGTGCACTGCATGCCGCAGGTACGGGTACCGACTGGTAGCCAGTGCAGTGCTTCAAAGCCTGCTCTCCGGGGTTGTTCCAGTTCGGACGAATGTCCACGTAAACGGCCAAATGATCTAAATCAGGGACCAAATAGCAACGCCTACCTCTCTGCTTGGAAAGCGGACGCGGGTTCGGTTTCGTGTTCCACCACCATAATGTGAAATATCAACCCTCATCCTGTTGGGCTTTTTTTGCCCATCCCCTTTGTGGTGGCGCGGTTTCGCGCTTTGGTCTCTTGGGCATCGCCCTCAGGAA
>CALMCS010000959.1 GCA_937862875.1 uncultured Comamonadaceae bacterium | reverse complement strand
GCATGCCTTGCAGCTTGCCGCGGATCAGACTTTCCTCGGTCGGACAGTCCATCTTCGCGATGCGAAGTACCGTGGTGGCTGTCTGCATGTCCTGCCGCGCAGCCTGCATTCCAATGGAAGCAAGCGCCTTCTCGATCGGCGCTGAGGTCGCCAGCGTGTGCTGGACTCCCAGCACACGCTGCATCAGATTGAAGTCGAGCGCGGTCACACCCGGCAGCTTGCCCAGCCGGTCGCGGATCAGCGCTTCTTCCGTCGGGCAATCCATGTTCTCGATCCGGTACGTCACCCGCTCGCCGATCGGCGGCGCGGAAACGGCAGCGGTTGGTTGCTGCTGCAGGGCCGAGGATGGGATCACAGCCGCGGCTTCGATCGGCCCCGTGTGGCCGAAGGTCTGCTCCTTGGCGCGCATGCCGATCGAGGCCAGGACCTGCTCCATCTGCGCGCGTGCCTGAGCGAGGTGTTTCACCGACAGGGTGCGCTCAGCGAGGTCGAAGTCGAGGTCCTGAATTCCCTCGACTGCCCCGAGGTGCGAGCGGATGAGTTTCTCCTCGCTCGGGCAGTCCATGTTCTCGATGCGGTAGGTGGTCGACACGGCGGCGTCTCGGACAGCCTGAGCCTTCATGCCCACCGAATTCAGCGCTTGCTCCAAGGCATCGGCCGAGACTTCGCGGTGCGAAATGGTCAACAAACGCTGCGGAAGATCGAACAGGAGCCGCTCGACACCGGGCATGCCCTCCAGCGTTCGCCGCACCAGTGCTTCCTCATTGCGGCAATCCATGTTGCTCACGTGGAAAACGGTGGTTTCAGTGCTGGCCTGCTCACTGGCGCACGCCGTCTGTTGGCCATTGCCGCCGGAGCAGGCGCATGGGCTGGAAGGTTCTTTGTTCATAGATCGCTCTTCATTGACAAGGTTTTCCCCGGATGCCATCATTAGAAAACCTCTAGTAGATATAGAGTCAAGTTTTTTATAGGAAGCAACCATGATGCGGATCGGTGAACTGGGCAAGAAGGCAGATTGCTTGGTGCAGACCGTGCGCTTTTACGAGTCAGAAGGCTTGCTGCCCGAGCCTGCACGTAGCGAGGGCAACTTCAGGCTCTATGACGAAGTCCATTTGCAGCGCTTGCTGTTCATCCGCCGCTGCCGGGCGAAGGACATGACGCTGGATGAGATCCGTCAACTGCTGAACTTACGGGATCGGCCAGAGTTGGGCTGCGGCGAGGTGAACGCGCTGGTCGACGCTCATATCGCGCAAGTGCGGACCAAGATGAAGGAATTGCGCGCCTTGGAGCGCGAGTTAATGGATCTGCGACGCTCCTGCGATAGCGCCCGAACCTCGCGCGAGTGCGGCATTCTCAACAGCTTGGCCGAGCCCGCCTGAAGCTCGAGCGTGTCATCGGTGCTGGAAGTGATCGGGTCCAGTTCTGAGAGCCACGTGCCGCGCTCCATCATGCGAAAGCGCGCGGTTCTGACGTTTTGAGACGGCGTGCGACCGAGGGCGTGGCCCACAGGAGCCAGCGCGAGCCGGACGACCTGCGCGCCGCAATCTCCGCCACCTTACGGGTTCTCCAGGCCAGACCGAGCATCGCGGCGTGGCTGCGCAGGTGCAGGTGCAGGCCAAGGTAGCAGTGCGCCACGACGCGGCCCGACTCATGGGCACGCCACGCAACTCGCGATCGCTTCGCAAGAAGCCGCAAGGCCCGACTCGCGCAAGAATGCGACGTGGGCAAGATCGTATAGCCAGCAGCGCAAGCGTTTGCCGCTGCTGGCCGGCTCCGGAAGGGATAGACAAGCTGCGGGCCGTAGTCCATTGGAAAGTCCATCTTTCTTGAGTGTCACTCTTTGGCGCCCAGCGTGTGCTTTTGCGACCGGAAAGCGCTGAACAAGTGGCCCCCGGGCATCCAGAAATCGCCGTAGTTGACTTGGGCGTCTTCGTGCTCACGCTTGTGATGCCAGCGATGGGCTTCAGCCACCCCGATCAACAATCCCAACGGCCCGACCCGGTATCCCAGATTGGAGTGCTGGAAGGCCAGATGCACGACCAAGAAGCCGAGCCATGCGCCGACGGCCAACCACAGCTTGGAACGCCGCTACTGGCTCAACGGGGAGTGGAAAGGCCGCCCGCCCTCTAGCAAGGCGGCACAAGCGAGCGCGACGATCACTGTGAGTAGCTCCGTCGGAAAAGACGGCCGGCCGGTCGCGAGCTCGCCGAAGAGCACAACCGCAGTGGCGCCACGGATCAGTGGATAGCAGCCATACCGGATGACAGTCGCAATGAAGGGGGCGCATTGGTGCTCATCTGTTCTGTCCTAAAGCTCTGACTGGATTGGAAAACCTTCTAGCTACGGTAGAGTCAAGGGCGTCCGGGAAGACCCTGTGGCAAGTTCGTTGCATCTGCGCCTTGACTCTCCAGCCGCTACAGGCTTCAGCATCCATCGATTTGGAAGGAACAATGCATGGCTGAAAACCACAGAAATCACGAAAACGACGAGTTGGGCCGCCTAGATGCGAGCGATGCGAAGGACCGAAAGATTCTTCTGACTGTGTTGCTGATCAACCTGACGCAGTCCGCCGCCGGCATTGCCCTTGGCATCTGGGCTGGCTCTACGGCGCTGATGGGCGCCGGGTTGGACAACCTCGCCGATGCGTCGGTCTATGCGGTTAGCCTGTATGCCGTCGGTCGTGCGGCAACGGTCAAGGTGGGCGCGGCCCGCTTGTCGGGTTTCTTGCTAATCGGCCTGGCCGCGCTGCTGCTGTTGGAAGTCCTACGCCGCTTCGCTGGAGGGGAAGAGCCTGTCGGCCCAGCCATGATGGCCATGGCCGCGCTGAACGCGGCTTTGAACCTAGTGTGCCTCAGACTACTGCGCCGCCATCGCGGGGAAGATGTGAACTTCAAGGCGTCAGCGATCTTTACCAGCAACGACTCCATCGTCAATGGTGCGATTGTGCTGTCCGGGGTGCTGGTGATGGGGTTCGGGTCGAACATCCCGGATCTGGTGCTGGGCGTCATCGTGGCCGCAATCGCAGCGAATGGGGGGCGGGAAATCCTGCGCGAAGCATCGGAAACAGCTCGCCGTAAGGCGGGCACATAAGGCATGTTTTCGCCCAGTTCATCCCGAGGTTTACCTCTGCAAAAGAGGTAGTCCAGCCTTTGGGCTACGGCCTCGGCTGCAGCCGAGCGTACCATTGGCGATGGCCGCGCGATAGGCGGGCATGCCGTTCTCGACCTCCGTCTGCCGTACAGCAGCGGTGCGCAAGGTTGAGGGTGCATGTCGTCTCTCCTGTTCG
>CALMCS010000958.1 GCA_937862875.1 uncultured Comamonadaceae bacterium | reverse complement strand
GTCGCGCTCGTCGTCGGTCAGGCCCGCAGGGTTGCCAAACGGCATCTTCTTGAGCTGCACCACCTGGGTGTAGATCTGCTGAGCATGGCTCTTCACTTCTTCTGGAGAGTCGAAGCTGATGTTCTTCTGAGCGATGGTTTTGGCGCTGTGGCAAACCACGCAGGCCTTTTCCATCACACCGTGCACTTCGTTGTACGTCGGCACACCACCCGCAGCAGGAGCAGCGGCGGCGGCAGGCGCAGCACCAGCCACGGCAGCGACTGGAGCGGCCACGACGGGCTTCGGCACCGGCTTGAGCCAGGCGGCCACGCCGATGATGACGGCAATGCCGACCAGTGCGTACGGCCATGGATGGCTGTTGCGACCCAGCTTGAAGCCGTGGCGCAGCACGAAGAACTGGCGAATCGCAGCGCCGGCAAACATCATCAGAATCAGCACCAGCCAATTCATGTCGTGGTTGTACAGCCAGCCGTAGTGGTTCGACAGCATGGCGAACAGCACCGGCAGCGTGAAGTAGGTGTTGTGCACCGAACGCTGCTTGCCGCGCTTGCCGTGGATCGGATCCACGGGCTTGCCCGCCTTCAGGTCGGCCACGACCGTGCGTTGGCCGGGGATGATCCAGAAGAACACGTTGGCACTCATCGAGGTCGCGAGCATCGCGCCCATCAGCAGGAACGCGGCCTGGCCGGGGAAAATATGGCAGGCCAGATAGGCCGCGATACACACCAGCACCAGCACCATCGCGCCGACGATGGCGTCGCCGTTTTTCTTCTGACCGAAGATGCGGCAGATCGCGTCATACAGAACCCAGAACACCACCAGGAAACCGAGCGCCGCGGCAATCGCCATGTGCGGGTGCATCGGGTTGGCGCTGGCGGGATTCACCAGATAGATGTTGGCGTTCCACAGGTACGAGACCGTGAGCAGGGCAAAGCCCGACAGCCAGGTCGTGTAGCTCTCCCAATAGAACCAGTGCAGATGCCCCGGTAACTTCGGCGGCGAGACCGCGAACTTCACGGGGTGGTAGAAACCACCGCCGTGCACGGCCCACAACTCGCCCGAAACGCCATCGCGCTTCAGGTTTTCATCGACAGGCGGCGTGAGGCTGCTGTCCAGAAAGACGAAGTAGAAGGAAGAACCGACCCATGCAATGGCGGTAATGACGTGGAGCCAGCGCAACAGCAGATTGGCCCAGTCGAGAATGTAGCTTTCCATAGCTCTTGACCTTGGCAGCTTTGGGGCTGCCGTAAGGCGACATCGAGGAATCGACACCACCTGTAAACCTGCTCACCACTGCGGGCGCTCTGAGCAGCCATTCTGACCGCGCACCTTGGTTTGCTCTGACTGCGTCAGACACCTGGGCACCGCTGCGACCAATTTTGTAGACTGAAAGTGTATGCAAAATCGGACATCACGGCACACTTATATGACCTAGGACATACCCTTGACCGCAAATAATCAGCCCAAACCGCCCTGACTGTAGAGCGATTGCAACAGTTGGGCCGCCACCGAGGCCGCAATGACCTCCGGTTCCTTGCCCGTGATGCCGGGCACGCCGATCGGACAGGTGATGTGCGCGATCTCCTCGTCACTGAAGCCACGCTGGCGCAAGCGGCTGGTGAACACGGCGCGCTTGGTGGCGCTGCCAATCAATCCGATGAAGGGCAGATCGTTCGACTCGCGCTGGCGTTTGAGGCAGGCGGCGACGATGTTCAAATCCTCGGCGTGGCTGAAACTCATGATGAGCACGCGCGAGTGGGCATCCAAGTCGCGCACCGCGGCCTCCACCGGGTCGGAATGCTCGCACTCCACCTGGGGCGGGAGTTGTTCGGGGAAAACGCTGTCGCGGCTGTCGATCCAGCGAATGGCAAAGGGCAGCGGTGCCAGCGCGTTGACGATCGCCTGCCCCACATGGCCGCCGCCGAACAAGGCCAGCGGATGCAGATCCGGTTGCAGGCGCTTCTTGAGTGCCGCCGCATCGGCCGACGCGATCACTTCGAAGCGCAGATTCACCACGCCGCCGCAGCATTGTCCGAGGCTCGGGCCCAGCGACCAGCGCTTCACCACAGCGCCCTGCGCGTCCGGAGCCGCCGCCAGCAGGCTGCGCGCCAGCGCGATCGCCTCCAGCTCGAGATGCCCGCCGCCAATCGTTCCCGCAATGGCGACATCATCATCCGCCCACACCCCCATCCAGGCCCCACGCTCGCGCGGTGCCGAGCCTTGGGTAGACTCCACAGTCACCAGACAGGCCGGTGCCGTCTGCAGAAGCTGCAAAAAGCGTTGTAACGCGACTGCCACTGGGCGTCCCTTTTTGTAGTTGAATCCCTCACCGGCCATGATGCGGTCAGGCAGTTGCCGAGCATAACGAGCGAAAGACGGAATGGCGGAATTTCAGCCCAAAAAATTTGCAGGCCCACGGCAGTCGAGCGCGTGGAAGCAGCGCTGCGCTTGGCTGCTCGTGTGTCTGGGTCTGGTGCTGGTCGCGTTGATTCCGTGGTTCACATCCAAACGGGCCACCGCTCCTGCGCCGCAGCGCCCTAGCGCACCCGTGGTGGTGCCGACCCTGCCAACCACGCCGCCCGTGCAGCCCACCACGCCAGCCCCGAACGCCCCAGAACCGAGCGCGCCCGCTTCAACGGCGTCTGCGGCTTCACCCGCCGCGAAACCCAAGCCAAAGCCCAAGCCACCCGTGGCCAAGCCCGCGCCGCCAGCGAAGCCCGCCATTCCCGGCTCGTCCGCGACCACGCCGCGCGCCTATCGCAAGGACGCGGCGCAACTCATCTATTCCAAGAATGCCCAGCGCATCTACAAAGGCAAGTTGCAACCCCTGCTGTACGCCGTGGGCGTGCTGGAGGTGAACATCGACGGCGAGGGCCGCGTGCGCAGCCTGCACTGGATGCGTGCGCCGCGCCACGCACCGGAAGTCATTCGAGAGATCGAACGCATCGTGCGCGCCGCAGCGCCCTACCCCGCACCCACCCACATGGGCCAGGTGATCTATACAGACACCTGGCTATGGGACAAGTCGGGCCGGTTTCAGCTCGACACGCTGACCGAGGGCCAGCTGTGAGCGGCCCGGCGCAACATCACGACCCGCGATAGGTCGAGTAGCTCCATGGGCTCACCAACAGTGGCACGTGGTAGTGCTGGTCCACATGCGCCACGCCAAAATCGAGGCTCACGCGGTTGAGAAAATTCGGCTCCGGCAGTTCCACGCCGCGTGCCTTGAAGTACGCTGCCACGTCGAAGGTCAGGCGGTATGTGCCGACCTTCAGGCTGGCGTTGTCGAACAACGGCGCGTCGGTGCGGCCGTCATGGTTCAGGACCAGACTCTTGATCAGAGTGGCCTTGTCACCGTCATTGCCATCGTTGATTTCGGTACTGAAGAGTTCAACCTTCATGCCCGCCGCTGGGCAGCCGTGCATGGTATCGAGTACGTGGGTGCTCAGGCCCATTGGGATAACTCCTTAAACGTTTGATGAGATCGACTGTATCCTTGTCGACCAAAAGTGTATACAATTTTTGTGAACCCGAAGAGAAATTTTCATGGAATCGTCCGCTACAAGCACCATCGCAGAATCGCTCACACGAGCCATCGTCGAGCACAAACTTCTTCCCGGCACCAAGCTGGGAGAGCAGAAGCTGGCCGATCACTTTGGTGTGTCGCGCACGCTCGTCCGGCAGGCGCTGTTTCAGCTCTCGCAAAACCGTCTGGTATCGCTTGAGCCGGCACGCGGCGCCTTCGTCTCCACCCCATCGGTGGACGAGGCCAAGCAGGTATTCGCCGTGCGCCTGATGCTCGAGTCCGCGATGACGCGTACCTTTGCGAGGCAGGTCAAGCCCGCCCAGATCAAGGCGCTCAAGGCCCACATCACGGCCGAGAAAAAGGCCATGGACCGCAACGACGTCGGCCAGCGCACCGAGCTGCTGGGCGACTTCCACGTGGTCATGGCCGAGCTCATGGGCAATGCCGTGCTCGCGCAGATGCTGGGCGACCTGATCTCGCGCTGCGCCCTGATCACGCTGATGTACCAAAGCACCAGCGCCGCCGAACACTCGCACGAAGAACACGAAGCCATCGTGCTGGCACTCGCCAACAAAGACGAAGACACCGCCGTGCGCCTGATGCAGGAGCATCTGCAGCACGTCGAAGAGGGGCTCACCTTCGATCGGGACATGCCGACCAGCGACCTCTCGATGGCGCTGTCCTCGGTCTCCTGATCCTTGCCAGCCCCTCATTCATTCTTTTATTCATTCATTCATTGCAACCATCGCTGCGCCAAGCACCACCACTGCACTCACCATGACGTATGACGCCACCGCTCCCTACCCTCGCGACCTGATCGGCTACGGCCGCGCGCTGCCCCACCCGGAATGGCCGGGCAAGGCCCGCGTCGCTGTGCAGTTCGTGCTGAACTACGAAGAAGGCGGCGAGAACAGCGTGCTGCATGGCGACCCGGCGAGCGAGCAATTCCTGTCGGAGATGTTCAACCCCGCGGCCTACCCAGAGCGCCACATGAGCATGGAAGGCATCTACGAGTACGGCTCGCGTGCCGGCGTGTGGCGCATCCTGCGCGAGTTTGAAAAGCGCGGTCTGCCGCTCACCGTATTCGGCGTGGCCACGGCCCTGCAGAAGCACCGCGAGTTGGCACAGGCGTTTGACGAACTCGGCCATGAAGTCGCCTGCCACGGCCTCAAGTGGATTCACTACCAGGGCGTGCCGGAAGAAATCGAACGCGCCCACATGGCGCAGTGCATGGAGATTTTTGGCGAGCTGTACGGCAAGAACAGCGACCACGGCCTCGGTTGGTACACCGGCCGCGACAGCCCCAACACACACCGCCTGGTCGCCGACAACGGCAGCTTCACCTACGACAGCGATTACTACGGCGACGACCTGCCCTTCTGGATGACGGTCGGCAAGAGCGATGGAGCCAAGCACCAACAACTCATCGTGCCGTACACGCTCGACTGCAACGACATGCGCTTCGCCCTGCCGCAGGGCTACTCGTACGCCGACCCGTTCTTTCAGTACCTGAAGGACACCTTCGACGTGCTCTACGCCGAAGGCGATGCGAACGGCGACAACGCGCCCAAGATGATGAGCATCGGCATGCATTGCCGCCTGCTGGGCAAGCCCGGCCGGATCACCGCGCTGCAGCGTTTTCTGGACCATATCCAGCAGCACGACCACGTGTGGGTGGCGCGCCGCATCGACATTGCACGCCACTGGGCCCAGCGCTTCCCCGCGCCCCAACTTTGAATCCCGAGACACAAGACAGAAAGCCGTCGCCATGACTTTGACACTGGACCAGCTCAACCGCGCCGATGTGGCCGAAGCCACGCAATTGCTCGACGGCATCTACGAGCACTCGCCCTGGATTGCCACCGCCGCGATGGCCGCACGCCCGTTCAAGTCGCTCGCGCACCTGAAGCACGCGATGGCCCACGTGGTGAACAGCTCGGGCGAACAGCCGCAGCTCGACCTCATCCGCGCCCACCCGGAACTCGCCGGCAAGGCGATGGTGTCGAAAACGCTGACGGCCGAATCCACCAACGAGCAAAGCAAGGCCGGTCTCACCGATTGCACGCCCGAAGAATTCGCGCGCATTCAGCAGCTCAACGCCGACTACAACCAGCGTTTTGGTTTCCCCTTCATTCTGGCCGTGCGCGGTCCGCGCGGCACCGGTCTGCGCAAGCAGGAAATCATCGACACGTTTGCGC
Organism: uncultured Comamonadaceae bacterium; assembly: GCA_937862875.1. Lineage (GTDB taxonomy): Bacteria > Pseudomonadota > Gammaproteobacteria > Burkholderiales > Burkholderiaceae_C > Diaphorobacter_A. The sequence continues at coordinate 252 of CALMCS010000958.1, read as the reverse complement.
GTCGCCTGTTCAATCACCCCGAGTTCGAACGTGCCGAAGCGCTGCGCAACATCCACCGCATCGCTGAAATCCGCCTGAACGACAAGTTCGCCTTCGAGCCCACGCTCGGCAACGATGTCTGGGACTGGCAAGAGCGTCTGTCGCAGCACTCCGATCCGGGCTACGCCGAGTTGGGCCAGCTCACGGTCACCTACCTGACCGACGCGCACCGCGCCTGCGCCCAGCGCATCAGCCACTGGATGCGCGACTGCG
>CALMCS010000957.1 GCA_937862875.1 uncultured Comamonadaceae bacterium | reverse complement strand
TTGCCGTAGCGGTCCCAGTGGAATTGGACCTTCACGCGGCCGTAGGGATCGGTGTAGATTTCTTCGCCTGCGGGGCCGGTGATGACGGCCGTTTGTGGGCCCGTGGTGTGTGGTTTGGCCGTAGTGCGCTGCGCGCGATAGGGAACGCTTTTGGGGATGGCGTTGAAGTGGATGCGGTAACTCGTGGGGCTGTCGATGCCCTTGCGCTGGGCTGCGCCGGAGCCTCCTCCACCATCGCTTCTGCGCACGTTTTCTTCGAAGAGGTAGTGGGCCGATTCGATCAGGTAGTCCCTGTTCTGATCGTCGCGCGGGTACTGGCTCAGTGTGAACAGATAGCCGGGGGCGATGTGGCGTGCGTTGCCTTCGCCGTGGGCCGTTTCGCGTTGGGCCTTTTGTTGTTCGATGCGCACGCGGGCGTAGTTTTCGCCGTCGCCTGCGTCGGTATAGCCACCGGGCCAGTCGTAGAGTTCGCGGTGGTCGTGGGGGTGGCCTGCGGGTTGTTGTTGCCGGGTGTCGAGGCTGGCGTTGGGCTTTTGAAAATCGTAGTCGTCGGCCGCGAAATGGCCGCTGGCGATGTCTTCCGCGTAGCTCCAGCCGTCGATGAAGTCTTCGTCGCGCACCTGGCCTGCGCGGTGGTTGGCGTAGAAAGGGATGGTGCTGGGGCCATGGGGGAGTGGGCTGTGTGAGCCAATGTCGTCGGCGAGGACCAGGGTGTGGCTGCCGTTCTGATGGGCGTGGAAGAAGTAGATGCCTTCCATCTCCATGATGCGTGCGGCGAAGCTGAAGTCGGTCTCGCCGTACTGGACCATGTAGTCCCAGGTGCGGTAGCTGCCGGAAAGCTTGTCGTCGATGCCGAATCCGTACGGTCCGAGGACCTCCTTGAGGATGTCCGGGACCTTCTTGAACTGGAATATCTTGAAGTCCGAGCGCCGCGTGGCGTGCCATAGCCAGGGGCGCAGAACAGCGACGTAGCTGTAGTAGTCGCCGTCGCGACCGGTGTAGCTGAACTGCGTCACCTGACCGGAGAGATAGCGTTGCGCGCTGCCTGCAGCTTGGGTGGTCAGGTCGATTTCTATGCTGAGGTCGGTGCCGAGCAGGTGCTTGGCGGCAACCGTGGCCGATGGGCTGAGCAGCTTGACGCGGTATTCGAACAGGCGGGAGATGTGCTCACTGCCCTCGAGCGATCGGAACTCCAGTGGTTCGCCCGTAGAGGTGTGGACGGTGAAGGTGCGTTGGGACATGCGAGCGACTTCCGGCGTTGCGGGATGTGCCCGCAATGACAGAAATCGCTCGTGGAATATTCCAGGCGACTGTGCTTTGCGATGGGCACGCAGTAGCCACGAATCCTAGGAAGTGCAGGACCTATGGCTTTTGAGCGTGCGCAATGGTGCGTGGAGGAGATTTGAAAAAAGCGAATCGAAATGCGTCACTTGCTGCACATCAATGAAGTGAAGTGCAGCGAAGTGACGTGCAGTGACGCGACGTTCCATCAATCTTCCGCGCTGGGGTTCCAGAACGATTGCAGAACACCCGGCAGGGCTTCGATCTGTGCGACGACCCGGTCCAGCTCTTCGGCGTCCACCGAGGTGGCGTGCAGGATGATTTCGATTTCGGTGTCCTGCGGGCCGAAGGGATGCTTTTCCACCGAGCGCGCCGGGTAGTTGGCGGCGTCGAGCAACGACATCATTTCTTCCCGCACCGCCGCCTGCACGCTGTTGTTGCAGATTGCGTAGACGTAGTAGATCGCTTCACCCGCTTCTTCGTTCACGGGGCGGCGATTGATGGTGTTGACCACCGGACGCAGCAGGGTGTTGGCGGCGAGTACGAACAGGGTTGCCATGCCGGCCTCGAAGATCATGCTGGAACCCGCACAGGCCCCCACGGCCGCCGAGCCCCAGAGGGTGGCGGCGGTGTTGAGACCCGTCACGTTGGCGCCTTCCTTCATGATCGAACCGGCACCGAGAAAACCCACGCCCGAGACCACATAGGCGATCACGCGCGTGGAGCCTTCGGGGCCGCCCAGGCGCATGGCCAGGTCGACAAACACCGCCGCGCCCACGGCGACCAGCGTGTTGGTGCGCAGACCCGCCGTACGCTGGCGGATCTGGCGCTCGAGGCCGATGAGACTGCCGAAGATGAAGGCGAAGAACAAGCTGACAAAGGTGTTCAGTGCCGCTTCTGCATTGAAATTGTGAAAGGCTTGCATGTTGTTGTTTTCATCTGTCTACAGGCTATCTATTGTGAGCCGGGATGTTGCTTCATTGCCAGCCGTAGCGCTTCACGTACACGCGTTTGAGTAGCGTAGTGACAAAAGCATATCCAAGCAAGATGACAATCATCCATGGGAAATATGACAGTGGCAGAGGCTCCAGCTTGAAGTAGCTGGCGAAGGGTCCCATCGGGAGATAGATGCCGATGGCCATGATGGCGACGGTCATCAACATCAGCGACCACGACGCGCGGCTTTGCACGAAGGGAATCTTGGGCGTGCGGATCATGTGCACGATCAGTGTCTGCGTGAGCAGGCCCACCACGAACCAGCCGGACTGGAACAGCGTTTGCTGCTCGGGCGTGTTGGCATGGAAGACGAACCACATCAGCACAAAGGTGAGCACGTCGAAGATCGAGCTGATGGGGCCGAAGAACAACATGAATCGGCCCAGATCCTTGGGGTTCCAGCGCAGAGGTTTTTTCACCAATTCGTCATCCACGTTGTCAAACGGAATGGCGATCTGCGACACGTCGTAGAGCAGGTTCTGCATCAGCAATTGCATGGGCAGCATCGGCAGGAACGGAATGAAGGCCGATGCGATCAACACCGAAAACACGTTGCCGAAATTCGAGCTGGCCGTCATGCGGATGTACTTCAGCATGTTGTTGAAGGTGCGGCGACCCTCGACCACGCCTTGCTCCAGCACCATCAGACTCTTTTCGAGCAGGATGATGTCGGCGGCTTCCTTGGCGATGTCGACCGCGCTGTCCACGCTGATGCCGATATCGGCGGCGCGCAGGGCGGGCGCGTCGTTGATGCCGTCGCCCATGAAACCGGTGATGTGGCCGTTGGCACGCAGCGCGCGCACGATGCGCTCCTTGTGCAGCGGAGCGAGCTTGGCGAACAGCGTATAGCGTTCGACGGCGGTGCTCAGTGCGGCGTCGTCCATCGCTTCGACCTCGCTGCCGAGCAAGGCGTTGTCGATGCGCAGGCCCACATCGCGGCAGACCTTGCGCGCGACCAGTTCGCTGTCGCCCGTGAGCACCTTGACCGCAACGCCGTGGTCCTGGAGTGCCTGCAGCGCGGCGGCGGTGGAGTCCTTGGGTGGATCGAGAAAGGCGACGTAGCCAATCAGCGTAAGACCCGATTCATCGGAAATGCCGTAGGTGGTTTTTTCGGGCGGCACTTCCTTCACCGCGACGGCAACCACGCGCAGACCATCGCTGTTCAGCTGCTGCGTGACGGACAGCACTTGCTGAATGCGCTCGGGCGTGAGCGGCAGGACCTGGTCGCCGTCGCGCATCTGCGTGCAGCATTGCAGGATTTCCTCGAGCGCGCCCTTGCAGATCAGCTCGTGGTGGTGATTGCGTTCGGCCACGACCACCGACATGCGGCGGCGCTGGAAGTCGAACGGGATCTCATCGACCTTGCGGTAGTCCTCGGCGATGCGCATGGACTGTGTGAGGTCCACATGTTCGAGCACGGCGCGATCCAGCAGGTTCTTCAAGCCCGTCTGGTAGTGGCTGTTGAGAAAGGCGAACTGCAGCACCTCATCGCTCTTGTGGCCCATGACGTCGGTGTGGCGTTCGAGCGCGATATGGTCCTGTGTGAGCGTGCCGGTCTTGTCGGTGCAGAGCACATCCATCGCACCGAAGTTCTGGATCGCGTCGAGGCGTTTGACCACCACCTTTTGCTTGGACAGTGCGACCGCGCCCTTGGCCAGCGTCGATGTCACGATCATCGGCAGCATCTCGGGTGTGAGTCCCACGGCGACGGAGAGCGCGAACAGAAACGCCTCCATCCAATCGCCCTTGGTGTAGCCGTTGATGAGCAGCACGACGGGCACCATGATCGCGGCAAAGCGGATCAGCAACCAGCTCACGCTGTTGACGCCGGTTTCGAACGCGGTGGGCGCGCGGTCGGTGTTGGTGAGGCGGCTGGCGATGGTGCCGAAGTAGGTGCGATTGCCGGTGGCGATGACCACCGCGAGCGCGGAGCCGGAGACCACGTTCGTGCCCATGAACAGCAGATTGCTGGCGTCGAGCACGCTGCCCGAATCGATGCGGGTGGCGGCATCGGGCTGCTTTTCCACCGGCAGCGATTCGCCGGTCATCGCGGCCTGTCCCACGAACAGGTCCTTGGCGCTCAGGACGCGGCAGTCCGCCGGGATCATGTCGCCTGCGGAGAGTCGGACGAGGTCACCGGGCAACAGATCACGCAGCGCCCATTAGGCGGTGTGCGAGTGCATGGCGAACCCGCTCGGCGGGCCGTCGGCGTCGGTGCTATCGCGTGGTTGGGGTGCGTCTTCATCGAGCTTGCGCAGTACCGTGGCCTTGTTGCTCACCATCGCCTGCAAGCGTGCGGCGGCGCGGCTGGAGCGGCCTTCCTGCACGAAGCGCAGCAGGGTGGAGAGCACCACCATGCTGCCGATGACGAGGGTCGCCTTGTGGTCCTCGGTGAGGTAGGAGACCACCGCCAACACCGTCAGCAGCAGGTTGAACGGGTTCTTGTAGCAGTGCCACAGATGCAGCCAGGCGGGCAGTGGCTTTTCGTGTTCGACCTCGTTCGGGCCGATCTGCGCGCGCAGCACCTCGGCCTGCGTGTCGGTGATGCCGTCGCGGCTGGAGTGCAGGCGCTGCAGTACCGTGGCCGCGTCATCGCCGGATGCGCGTTGCAGTGTCTGCGTCAGCTCCGGTGGAACGTTGCGCGTCGGTTGGGCGTTGCTGGGGCCTGTGGGGATGGCGCGGCGCTCGAACAGCGCGCCCACGCGGCGGCTGCGCAGAAAGGTGCGGAACAGATTGGTGAGAATTTGCATGGGGATCTCCAGCGCTTATCGCGTTGCCTTCGATGCGCGGGGAAGGGCGCGCAGCAAATTCATCAGACCGGTCATCAGCGGGTGAGACGGGGTCTGTTTGTTGCGGCAGACCTTGTGCCACATGCAGCGCTGGACCTGTGAGAAGTCGCGGTACACGGCGGCGCGTGTTTCGGGCGAGAACATGCACAGCGCCTGTGCCTGCTGGCGCTCGTTCAACGTCGAGAGCGTGCGTGCAAAGGCTTTGTTGCCCATGTGTGTGAGCAACTGCTGGAGGCAATCCGTGCGGTCGTTGCTGAGCGCTGCAAGCAGGGCACGCTTGCGCATGGCCTCAAGGCGCTCGTCGTGGGAGATGGGGGAATCGAGAAGGTGGCCGCGTTCCACAGTGGGGGCGGCCAGGGCGCGTGTGTCGACACGCAATGCGTTCAGGCGTTGCATGGGTACTCCTTTCGGTCTGCGCCAAAAGGAGCCCGTGCAGAACGGTCGTTATCTGCGCGTGCGTCGCCCTGGGGTCAGACCTGACAAATGGAAATCGGAATTCACGGCGCTGACCGGCATGCAGACAGCACCAGCCGACACCAGCCCATTGCGGGCCATGTCGGCGCAAATAGATCGAGACGGGTCGGGGTCCATGTCTGGCTCCTTGTAGGGGGAAAGTGTGAAACGCGTGCGTCTCAACGCACGGTGCGCGATTGCGTGGCCAGGAAGTTGCGGATGCGGTGCGTTGGCCAACTGGTGCGGGTGTCCAACTCTTTCAGTTGATCCAGCGCGGAAGCAGGGCAGACCGGGCTGGCCAATGGGCGTGCGTCAGCGACAGCAGCAACAGCAGCAGCGCCGCTCGCGGGTGCGGCGGTGCGGGCAGAGTGGCGTCGGGTAGCGCCGAAAAAAAATGACGTCATGGCATTCTCCTGTGGGACAAGAAAACAGCCACGTAGCGGTACGTGTCAAACGC
>CALMCS010000956.1 GCA_937862875.1 uncultured Comamonadaceae bacterium | reverse complement strand
GAGCGTGAAAGTGATATGTTTCGCGCCTGCGGAGGCCGTCACCGTGTACGTGCCTGCAAGGGCGTTGGCTGAAATACCACTCAGGGTGGCGATGCCCTTGGTATCGGAAACGGCGGTCAAAGCGCCGCTGCCTGCAATTGAGGCCCCGGTAGTCGGCGCGGAAAATGTCACCCGCACGTCGGCTACCGCTTTATTCGAAGTGTCGACCACCAGCACCGAAAGATCGGCCAAAGGCTGGTTGATCTTGGCGCTCTGCGCGTTGCCGCTATTCAAGACTAAGGATATGGCCAGGGCCTGTTCGTCGCTGTCCAGCAGCATGACCAGTCCGTTGGTCGCGGCGGCGCTGCTGCTCAAGCCGGAGCGGTTGGGGCCGAAGAAGGCACTGGCGTCGCCGGACGTGGTGCCGCCCAGCGCGAAGGCCAATTTGTCGTTGCTCTTGACTCGCGCGCTCAATGCGTAGAAGGCATCATCGGTCCCGGAACCCAGGTAGCCGCCGTATTTGAACGCGCCATTGACGGCCGAGTAGCTTGCAAAGTAACCGTCCTGTTTTCCGATGGGATTGGCGGAAGGATCCTTGCTGGCGTTCGTTCGAGGGGGCTGGGTGTCGGTGAGGTTGGCCAATGCGAACATGGATTGGCCAAAACCAGCCACCGCTTCGGTGCTGTCGTAGCCGGCACCTCCCATGTATTTGGCCGCGAGCACGTTGGTGCCATCTGCGGACAGGCGCAGCACAAAGCCGTCCATGTTGGGCGTGCTGCTGGCGGTTCGGGAGGTGGTGGACGCACCTGCGCCATTCGTGGGAAACGCATCGGCGCTGGTTTCTCCGCCGACGATGGCCGAACCATCGGGCAGCAACTGAACGGCAAAGGCCCGGTCGGCGTTGAAGCTGCCGGTCTTGTTGCCTGTCAGCAGGGTGAAGTAGGACAGTGCTGGCGAGTTGCCTGTAGCGCTGATGCGCGCGGCGAAGCCGTCTGCGCCGTCATCGGTACGAGCGTTGGCGGTGCTGCGGTAACCCGGCACGCCGGAAGGCAGTCCCGCGTTACTCGAATCGGTTTCCCCGACGACGATGGCGTCGCCGTTCGCGGGATGGATGGCAATGCCATAGCCGATTCCGGTGACTCCATCGCCGGGAACAACGCTGGCGAATTCCTGCGTGCTGCCGTTGGCCGCAATGCGCGCCACGAAGGCGCTGCGCGAGACGAAGATGCCCGTCTCGTTGAAATCGGTTCCACCCAGTTTCGGGAATACGCTGGAGCAGACAGAGCCGCTCATCACGCAGGTCGTTGCGCCGGTCACATAGGCGCGACCCGCAGCATCCACGGCGATCGCATTGCCCTGGTCGTCGTCCGTTCCTCCAAAGGAGGTGGCCCAGTCTTTTTGCCCCGAGGCGCTCAATCGGGCAACATAGATGTCGGTGTCCGTACCGGTCTTTGATCCACTCGTCAAAGAGGAGTTGGTGGGTGTAGTACCGCCAGTGATGTAGATTTTGTCCTGCGAGTCGATGGCCAGACCCCGGCAGCTGTCATCGCCTGTGCCGCCCAGATAGCTAATGGAGCTGGCTCCCCCAGTGGCATCGAATTTGGCCACAAACGCATCCATCCCGCCTTTGTTCGAGGCGGGGAGGTTGCCTAAAGAAGCCGACTTGGTAGTGCCACAAGCCCAGGTATTGCCACTGCTGTCCAGCGCTACGGCGTTCACTGTATCGCTGGAGTTACCGCCCACGAGCCCAGAAAAGGCGATCCAGGCCGGGTCGATCACCAGCGGTTGCTGCGGGTCGTACGCGCCCAATTGAAAGCCGACGCGCCAGGTGCTTGCGTCCACCTGCTCCAGCCGATAGGCGGCCGTCACAGGGCTTTGCGCAGCGCCCACGGTTTGAAAGGCAATGGGTGCGGCGTCGCGCAGCACGGCGCCGTTGACGGTCCACTCGAGCGCTCCATCCGCGGCGATGCGCGCCTGTTGCGCGCCAGCGATGCGCAGCCACACGCGCGCCGGATCGGCACCACGTGCCAGCTCGAACTGGTATTTGACACCCTTGAAATCACCCTTGAACACCGTGTCGATGCCGGGCCACACATTGCGATAGGCCAGCTCGCCAAAACTCTTCAAGCCCTCGCGCCACTCACTTTGCGGCCCGACAAACCAGTTGTAGGTCGTGTTCGACGGGTTCAGCACCTCTGGCACGTTGGTGGCGCCGCCTTCGAAGCGGTAACTCAAACCCGCGTGGACACCAATGCCCTTGAGGAGGGACGATGGTTCGGAAGTCGGTGGCACCCATTGCACGCCGCTCGCGTCGAATGTGACCGTTTGGCTGCCAATGTGGGCGCGGTAGGCGGGCGACGCGCCTGGCGGCTGTGCCAGTTCGAGGAAGCGACTTGAGCGATCGGCCAGCTCCCGTTGCAGAAAAGGCAACGATTGCGCCGCAGCGAGCGTGGATGCGCTCAACAGACAGAGTGCTGCGGCGAGGGATTTGGAGATGAGCATGGTGCGTTCGCGTCAAGTGTGGGGCGTTGCGGGGTCACTGGCGTGCGGGGTACTCGCCATTGAGGCAGATGCAAAAATTCAGCGCCAGATAGGGCGGCATGTTGTTGTGCGGTAGACCGCCACCAACCACGCCTAGGGCTTGCTCATTCATTTGCACCGTTGAGGCGTTTTGGTCCGCATAAGGGCGCGTAGGAGCGCTGCCGAGTAGGGAAGAAGAACCAGGGCTGGCCAAGGCCGCGTTGCTGGGTTGAGCGCTTTGCAGCCCATGCTCATGACTTGGTAAATGGGCCTTGCCCAGGCTTACCTCGGACACGCCGCCTGATTGATTGATGGAGCGAGGGGTCAGGCCCGTTCCTGCGCCCATGCCAATCGGGAAACAGCCGTCCAATTTTGGGAGCGCAAAGGTGGTTACTCCGTCGCCGCCGTACAGTTTGCCGATGACAGAGAACAAGTTTGCGTGACTGGATTTGCTCAGTAATGAGCCATCGCATACCGCCCAGTTGGCTGGTGCATAGTTGTAGGGAAGGATGCGGATTTCGCCGATAAAACCATCCATGATTTCAGCTCCTGTGGGGGTAAATTCCCGTCATGGCAATGACGAAAGTCAGTGCCAGATAGGGCGGCATGTTGTTGTGCGGTTCACTCCCTCCGGCGGGCGCAATACCCGACGTGAGTGCTTGATCTGCGGATGGAGCGTAGTGGCCACGGGCGGCGGCCAGAAAATTATTGGCACCGGTACTGCGATTGCCCGGGGCGCTGCTTGCCGTAATCGAATGGTTGTGAGCGGGGATTTCCTGCGTTATCAAGGCATGGACAGGCTGTCCGCCGGGCTTGCCGAAAGCCGTGGAGGGGGAGCGATGCAGCGGCATGCGCCCGCGCAGATCTGGGAGCCCGATAGTGTCAACTCCATCACCACCGTAGGTCGCGCCAAGCAGGGCCGCCAAGGCCTTATTCTGTGCAACCGGAATTATTTGGCCATCGCAGGAGGCCCAGCCTCGGGGAGCGAAGTTAAAAGCGTTGATGCGAATTTCGCCAACAAATGGATCCATGTTCATTACTCTCGGCTTGGAAAGAATCCGTTAGTGCAAATGATGAAGTTCACACAGAGAAACGGAGGCATGTTTTCGTGAGGTTGGATCGCCGAGCCTGTAGGGGCAAGCGCTGCGCGATTGAGGCGGCTCGTCGATCCTGCGGGGCTGCTGCTGGCGAACACTTTGTGATCACGGTGCGCTGCCGAAAAGGCGTTTTCGGGTGAGGCCGCCACTCCGGGTGTGGAACTGACCTGCAGTACATGGGTGTGAGTGGGGAGGTGTTTTTCAGACAAGCCGACGGTTTCCGCGCCACCGGTGGAGCCAAACGGGTATTGGGGGCCCGCATTCGGTTGGCCTTGGTGCAGGGGAATACGACCACGCAGATCAGGGAGGTTGAAGGTGTTTATCCCGTCGCCGCCGTGATAAGTACCCAGAAGTACGAAGAGCACTTCGTTGGCACTGATGGACATGACGCGGCCGTCGCACAACGCCCAATTTTTAGGTGCGTAGTCGCCTGCAAATATTCGAATTTCACCGAGAAATGCTTCTGACATGATTGGATTCTATTTGTTGGAAAATCACAAAAATTGCATCAATTTAATAATAAATACTGCAAAATAGATGCAGTTAACTCAATAGGAATCGCAATGTCCCACTCTGACCGTCGTGACTTCTTGAAAACGGCTGGTGCACTTCCCGCCGCCGCCGTCATCGCGCCCTCAGCGGTTTTCGCCCATGCCAAGCCTTCTTTCGAAGCACCAGCGCGAGAGTTGCTGCGTTCCGATTTCGAACCGCTGATCGGGCAGGAGTTCTCCATCTCCGAGATGAGTAACAACAGCCCTGCGTTTGGTTCCATTCAATTGAAAGTTTTAGAAGAGTTACATTATGATACGGATCGCGAGCGCTCATTTCGCGCTGTTTTTCAGGCCGTGGGCGAGCAGGGCGTTCCGCAGAACTCCTGGATGCTGACGCACCCGGCTCTGGGTACGCACATGGTTTTCATGAGCCCGAATGACGCCACGGGCCGCGTGATCGAGGCGATCTTCAATCGCGGCTGATGAACGTGAAGGCTCAGGTGCCCTGCTGGGGACGAGCCTGCGCGGGCCGGAACATCGTCAAGCGCATCTCTTGTGCGTCTTCCAGCGATTGCTGCACGGCAAAGCCAAAGCGTTCGTACAGACGCCTGGCCGGATTGGCAGGCTCCACATGAAGCACCATCGGGCGCTGGGTTGCGTCCGCGCACTCCGTCATCCACTGCAATAACGCAGCGCCACGGCCATTGCCGCGCTGCTGTGACGTCAGGGACACTTCAACCAAATCGAGACGTTGGGGTGTATTGCTCAGATAGAGCCGACCCACGGGAACGCCCGCCCGCTCGATCAGGTAGAACACCGCATCCGGGTAATACATGCGGTAGTGCCTGTCCTGCATGTCAAATTGCGAATCACAGAACGCATTCTTCATCGGCTGCGGCCATCCAGTCACGGCCAGTTCCGGCGCGCGCACGTCTCGATAGAGTTCGCGCAGGAACGGGATATCGGTGGGCGTGACCCAGCGAAGCGCCATGTCTCCAATGGTCAGCGTGGGTGGCAGCAGCGTAACGGAAGCGTTCATGTGGAAATCACTGGATTGATCCGCCCTGAATCAGTTGCGCAAGGCGTTGAACGAGCGATGGTATCCGCGCCTCCGCCGTATTGCCATAGCCGAGCACCAGGCCGTTGTCCTGCGCCGTCGGTTGCAGCGCAAAACGCGACAGCGGGGTGGGGGCCATGTCATAGGCATGGGCGGCTTCGGCGATTTTCACGTCGGGATATTCGGGCGTGAGCCTCACCGTCAAATGCATGCCGCTGAAGCCACCGGTGATCGTGTGCGGTGTCTTCAGGTATTTGGCCAGTGACTCGCGCAGCAGGTCCTGGCGCGCGCGGTACAGCCTGCGCATGCGGCCCAGGTGGCGGCTGAAATGGCCGCTTTCGATGAATTCCGCCAGTGCCAGTTGTTCGAAGCGATGGCCACCGCGCAGGGTCTCTTGTGTGAGGATGCGCGAGCGCGCCAGCAGCGCCTCGGGCAATACCAGAAAGCCCAATCGCAGTGCCGGAAACAGCGTCTTGCTGAAGGTGCCGGTGTACAGAACCGGCGCGTGCGGCACGAGGCCTTGCATCGCTCCAATCGGCTCGCCCGCGTGGCGAAATTCGCTGTCGTAATCGTCTTCAATGATCCACGCACCATGGGCCTGCGCGTTGCTGATCAATTCCAACCGCCGGGACGCAGTGAGCACGGTGCCGATCGGGTATTGGTGCGATGGCGTGGTGTAGATGATGCGCGGCGGTGATGTGGTCCATCCGTTCTCCGGCACGCAGATCCCGTCGTGATCGACGCGGATCGGCACCACGTTCAGGTCGCTGCAGACCATGGCGGTTTGCGCGCCGCGATAACCGGGCTCCTCGACCCAACCGACATCACCGGGG
>CALMCS010000955.1 GCA_937862875.1 uncultured Comamonadaceae bacterium | reverse complement strand
AAAAGTGCGGACTGCGCCGAAGCGGGCGTACACGTCTGCCAGTTCCTGGGGGACGGTGGCGAGGAGGTCGGGGTGGCGGTCCATCAATAATGGGACGAACAGGAAATGTGGGGTCAGCACGGCGATCTTGCGGATGATTCCCTGTTCTTCCAGGACCTTGTCGTAGCTTTCTCCGCTGCGTCCCGTGAGGGATACGACGATGTGGCGCATGGACTCGAATTGTTCTCTGCTCAGTGTTTCGCCCAGGTCCTTGTTGTGCACGCTTGCGATGGTGACGAAGGAGTGCAGGAACAGGCGCTGCTGAAACAGTCCTTCGGGGGCGGCGCGGATCGATCCTACGGCCAGGTCGCATTCGCCCGAGGCGAGCAGGCCTTCGATCTGTTCGATGGGGACTTGCAGCGTGCGGATCGAGCAGTCCGGGGCTTCGCGTTTGAAGCGTTCGAGCAGGGCGGGGAGGAAGACCAGTTCTCCCATGTCGGTCATGCAGAGCGTGAACACGCGCTTGATCTTCATTGCGTCGAAGTGGGCGCTCGAGACGATTTGCTGGCGTACGGTGGACATCACCAGGGCCACCGCGTCGCGCATGTCGGCCGCCTTGCGGGTGGGCTCCATGCGGCTGCCGATCTTGACGAAGAGCGCATCGTCGAAGTACGCACGCAGTCGATTGAGTGAGTGGCTCATCGCGCTTTGGGTGAGACCCAGCTTGGTTGCCGCTCTCGTGACGCTTCCCTCTGCGGATATGGCGTCGAACACGGCGAGCAGGTTCAAGTCGAATTGATCTGTATGCATGGCGCTCATTCTAGAAATGACGTACACGCAATTGCCACATGGATAACACCAACCTAGACTTCATTTACGCCATCAATCAGACGTGGCGGACATAACGGAGACAACCCCATGTTTATCAGAAACACTTGGTATGTGGCGGCTTGGGACCATGAAGTCACCAAGGAAGGCCTGTTCACTCGTACCATCATTGGCGAGCCGGTTTTGATGTATCGCAAGCAGGATGGCGAGATTGTTGCAATGCAAGATCGCTGCTGCCACCGCGGTGCACCGCTGTCCGTGGGGCGTCGTGAAGGCGACTGCGTACGCTGCATGTACCACGGCCTGAAATTCGACGATGCCGGTCAATGTGTGGAGGCGCCGGCCCAGAAGCGCATCCCGATTCAGGCCAAGGTACGGACTTACCCTATAGTGCAGCGCCATCGTTGGATCTGGGTGTGGATGGGCGATCCGGCCAAGGCAGATGAGTCGCTGATTCCCGATACGCAGTGGCTGGATCATCCCGATTGGCGCAGTCTCGATGGTTACATTCATTACGATGTGAATTACCTGCTGATTTGCGACAACCTACTGGATTTCTCGCACCTGCCATTTGTGCACCCCACGACGCTGGGCGGCGGCGCAGATTACGCGGCGAGTCAGCCGAAGGTCGACCGCATCGACAACGGCGTGCGCATCACCCGTTGGGCGCTGGACATCGATCCGCCTCCATTCGCCGCGGCCGTGAAGGAGTGGGGCGGCAAGGTGGATCGCTGGAATATCTACAACTTCACAATCCCTGCGCTGTTGCTGATGGATTCGGGCATGGCTCCTACGGGCCAAGGTGCCGAGCAGGGCAATCGCGAAGGTGCGATCGAGTTCCGTGGCTGCCAGGCGATCACGCCGGAGACCGAAACGTCGACCCATTACTTCTTTGCGCATCCCCACAATTTCTCGATCGACAAGCCCGATGTGACTCGCACGATTCACGATGCCGTCGTGGCTGCATTCGATGAAGACCGCGACATCATCACCGCGCAACAGAACAGTCTGGCGCTGGCTCCTGATTTCAAGATGGTGGCCTTTGGTATCGACGCGGCGCTGAACCAGTTCCGCTGGGCGGTCTCCAAGCGTCTGGCCGAAGAGGCTGCGGAATTGGCGGCTGAAGACGCGGCCAAAACGCCTGCTGCAACACCTGCAGCAGTGCCAGCCACCGAGAAGGCCTGACATCATGAAACTCGTCGTAACCCGCCTCACCCACGAGGCGCAGGATGTGCTCGGCCTGGAATTGCGCAGCAAGGACGGTCGTGAGTTGCCTGCGTTCACCGCCGGTGCGCACATCGACCTGCATTTGCCCGGCAATATCTGCCGCCAGTATTCGCTCAGCAACTCGCCACTCGAGCGCGATCGCTATGTGTTGGGAGTGGGGCTGGCGCCGGCCTCCCGAGGTGGTTCGACCTTTGTGCACCAGAAGCTGGCCGAAGGCGACGAGATTGAGGTGAGCGAGCCGCGTGCGCTGTTCGGTATCGACGCCAACGCGACGGAGCATGTGTTCGTTGCCGGTGGCATCGGGATTACCCCGATCCTCAGCATGGTGCGTTGGTGCGAGGCCAACCACAAGCCCTGGAAGTTGCTGTACTGCGTGCGAACCCGTGCCCGCGCCGCCTATGCCTGGACGCTGGCACCTCACGGCGAGCGTGTGAAGCTGCATGTCGATCAGGAGGCCAATGCGGTCCCTCCCGATCTGGCGGCATGGCTCCGCTCGGCGGGTGAGGGTGCCCATGTGTATTGCTGCGGCCCCGAGGGTTTGATGAATGCGGTCGGCAACGTGGCTGCGGAAGTGGGCATGCCCAAAGCCGCCACGCACTTCGAGCGCTTTGCGCCGCCAGAAGCGACCGAGCCCGCAGCGCCCGCAGGCAGCTTCACCGTGATGCTGAACCGCAGCGGCAAGATCATTACCGTCGCCCCGGAGCAAAGCATGCTCGAGGCGTTGGAAGCCGCTGGCGAGAGCCTGCCGTTTTCCTGCCGTGAGGGCATGTGCCGCAGCTGCGAGCTGCCCATGCTCGAAGGCGAGGCCGATCATCGCGACTACGTGCTCTCGGACGAAGAGCGCGACGCCCACCAGTGCATCCTCCCGTGCGTTTCCCGAGCACGTGGAGAGCGCATCGTCGTTGACCTGTGACGATTTCTTGCCCCTGCAGACGTTCCTGAAGATCAGAAAGAAAACGGAGACCACCCACATGCTGAAAACCATCGCTACCGCTTGTGCAGTCATGCTGCTGGCGGGTCATGCCTCTGCCGCGGATACCTTTCCGGCCCGGCCCGTGCGCATCGTCGTTCCCTACGCCGCTGGCGGCGCGACCGACTACATTGCCCGCACCGTGGGCGATCGACTGTCCAAGTCGCTCGGCCAGCCCTTTGTGATCGACAACAAGCCAGGCGCAGCCGGTGCCATCGGTGCGAGCGAAGTCAGTCGCTCCAAGGCCGACGGTTACACGCTGCTGATGACGATCACCGACTCGCAGATCAACAATACCGCGCTGTACAAGAAGCTTGCCTACGATCCGCAGAAGGACTTTGCCTTCATCACCCAGGTGGTGCGCAGCCCCGCGCTGATCTCGACCCACCCCGGCACCGGCATCAAGAGCATGGCCGACCTGAAGGCCAAGATCAGCGCCGGCAACGCCAAGCTGAGCTACGGCTCCTGGGGGATTGGTGGCCAGGGCCATTTGGCCGGCGAGAGTCTGAACCGCAACCTGAAGGCCGGCATGGTCCACGTTCCACAGCGAGGCGAGGGCCCCGTGGTCTCCGACCTGCTGTCCGGCACCATCGATCTGGGCGTGTCTTCGGTGGCGAGTGCACTGCAATATGTGCCGAGCGGCAAGATCATTCCCATCGCGGTGATGGGCAGTCATCGCTCGACTATGTTGCCGCAGGTCCCTACCATTTCCGAACTTGGTTTCAAGGATCCGATCTACGACGCGAACGTCTGGATCGCTCTGCTGGCCCCCGCCAAGACGCCGCAACCCATCATCGATCAACTGAGCAAGGAAGTGCGCGCCATTGTGAGCTCGCCAGATGTCAGTCAGGTCCTGATCGGTCGGGGTTTCGAAGTGATGAACAGCACGCCCGACCAATTTGCCACGTCATACAAAACGGAGTTTGACGTGATCACCAAGCGCATCCGTGAATTAGAAATTGAGGCCCAATGATGAATACCCGTACCTTTGCCAGTCACGCAGACGTTGAAGAAAAGCAAGTCACTTTCGGCCAGATCTCGGAGCATGCCTGGGCGTACACGGCCGAGGGGGACCCGAACACCGGCATCATCATTGGCGACGACGCCGTGCTGGTGGCCGACACACAGGCCACGCCGGCCATGGCCGCCGATGTGATTCGCCGCATCCGCGAAGTGACCGACAAGCCCATCAAGTATGTCGTGCTGACCCACTACCACGCAGTGCGCGTGCTGGGTGCCAGCGCCTACGGTGCCGAGCAGATTCTGGCGAGCCAGGACACCTACGACCTGATCGTGGAGCGCGGCGAGCAGGACAAGGCGAGCGAGATCGGTCGCTTCCCCCGTTTGTTCAGCAATGTCGAATCCGTGCCGCCAGGCATGACCTGGCCCACCATGACCTTCACCGGCAAGATGACGGTGTGGCTTGGCAAGCTCGAAGTGCAGCTGCTGCAACTCGGCCGCGGTCACACCAAGGGCGACACCGTCGTGTGGCTGCCCCAGGAAAAGGCGCTGCTGTCGGGCGATCTGGTCGAGTTTGGTGCCACGCCTTATGCCGGCGACGCCTACTTCAAGGACTGGCCACAGACGCTGAACAATATCGCGGCGCTCAACCCCAACGTGCTGGTGCCCGGCCGCGGCGCAGCGCTCACCACGCCTGAATCGGTGAAGGCGGGCCTGACCGAAACACGCGAATTCATCTCCGACGTGCTCGCCAACGTGCAAAAGGGCGTGGCTGCAGGCAAGGATCTGAACTCCGTCTACAAGGACACCTACGCCGCGCTCAAGCCCAAGTACGGCAGCTGGGTGATCTTCGACCACTGCATGCCGTTCGACGTGACGCGCTGCTACGACGAAGTCACCCAGTACACCGACCCACGCATCTGGACTGCAGAGCGTGACGTGGAAATGTGGAAGTCGCTCGAAGGCCAGTGATGGCGTGAGCCGAGTCTCTGCCGCGTTCACTCGCCGGCAGGGATCGACGCACGAGCCAGCAACAACCTGCCGCTGCCGCATCCAGAAAGCAAAACGGAAAGAAAGAAAGATCCCTCAAGGATCCAAGGAGACATGCGATGAAACTCAATGATTTGGCGACGCCAGCGGGCCAGGAGCTGGACTTTCAGAAGGTGACCTTCGAGTACGCGCGCCATGCGGATCAGGGGGCGGCTCAACCCGCTCGCCATCCGGTGGTGGTGGTGGGCGCGGGTCCGGTGGGGCTGGCGCTGGCTATCGATCTGGCGCAGCAGGGCATCCCGGTGGTGCTGCTCGACAACGACAACAAGCTGTCGTCGGGCTCCCGCGCCATTTGCTTTTCCAAGCGCTCGCTGGAAATTTTCGACCGCCTGGGCTGCGGCGACCGCATGGCCAGCAAGGGCGTGTCGTGGAAACTCGGACGTGTATTCCTGCAGTCCGAGCAGATTTATGAATTCGACCTGCAACCCGAAGAAGGCCATCAGCGCCCGGCCTTCGTGAACCTGCAGCAATATTATGTAGAAGGTTTTCTGGCCGAGCGTGCGGCGCAGTTGCCGCTGATCGACATCCGCTGGAACAACAAGGTGGTCGGTGTCGAGCAGCATGCCGATCACGCACTGCTCACGGTCGAAACGCCCGACGGCAACTACCAGATGCGCGGCGACTGGGTGGCGGCCTGCGACGGCTCGCGCTCCGCACTGCGCCAGTTGCTGGGCGAGGAAAGCAAGGGCCGCGTGTTCCGCGACCGCTTCCTGATTGCCGACGTGAAGATGAACGTGGACTTTCCGGCCGAGCGCTGGTTCTGGTTCGACCCCCACTTTCACCGCAACCAGAGCGTGTTGCTGCACATGCAACCGGACGGTGTGTGGCGCATCGACTTCCAGCTCGGCTGGGACGCCGATCCGGACGAGGAGCGCAAGCCCGAGAATATCATCCCGCGCGTGCGCACCATGCTGGACGCATCGCCCTTCAAGGACGCCGAATTCACCCTCGAGTGGGCCAG
>CALMCS010000954.1 GCA_937862875.1 uncultured Comamonadaceae bacterium | reverse complement strand
CAAGGTCGAGCGCGGCGAGCACATGCCCACGCTGGCGATCATCTTCAAGATCGCCGGCGCGCTGGAATGCAGCGTGGCCGAACTGATGGCCAGCGTGGAATCACTCGTCGGAACTGGTCAGTGTGAACCGGGGGCTCGGATGTAAGCCGCCAGCCCCGCCGCCAGCGCCGCAAAGGTCGCGGCGCAGCGCGCACTGGTCCGCAGGTCTTCGTGCATGGCGATCCAGGTCTCCATCGTCAGCGAGAACTGGCTGCGCAAGACCCGCACCAATTGCCTGTCCCTAGCGGCCAGCGCCGACTGGCAGATGCCGATGCCGAAGCCCGCGCGGATCGCGCCCAGTTGCGCCAGGTCGCTGTCAGCCCGGAACGCGAAGCGCTCCCGGGAGAACGCCGGGAATTTCTCCTGGAACCGGCGGATGAAGGCGTTCTCGCGGTCGAAGCCGATGAGCGCATGGAGGGACAAGGCCTCCATCGACTTGGGCACACCCCGAGCGGCCAGATAGCGCTCATGTGCGTGCAGGCCTAGCTCGATTGCGCCGACGCGCCGAACCACCAGAGCCTCTTGCACGGGCTGGAACATGCGCACCGCGATGTCGGCCTCGCGATGCAGCAGATCATCGGCGCGGTTGGACAGCACCAGCTCAATCACGAGTTCCGGGTGCTCCGACTGCAGTGCCGCAAGTATGGGTGGCAGGACTTCGACGCCGATGACCTCGCTGGCCGTCAGCCGCACCGTGCCGCGTACGCCCGCTCCGTGGCTGCTTGCTGCCCGGCGCAGGGCGGCGGCCGTGGCGGCGATGCCGGCGGCGTAGGGTCGCAACTCCTGTGCGGCGTCAGTGGGCGCGAAGCCGTCGAAGGAGCGGGTGAAAAGCTTGAGCCCCAAGGCCGTTTCCAGGCTGTCGATGTGCCGGCCCACGGTGGGCTGCGTCAGGCCCATCGCTCGGCCCGCCGCGGACATCGAGCCGGTTTCCAGGACTTGGAGGAAGCTTCGGTACCACTCCCAATGGGGTTCGCTGTCGGCCATGGTATGCAAATTTCTATAGCTACTAGTGGATTCTAGGCAATTTTCTTTTTGGCGGCTCCTCCGCACACTGGGGCCCATCGCAACCAGAAGGAGATCCCCCGTGTCCAAAATCGCATTGTTCGGCGCCGCTGGCGTCATTGGCCAGAGCATCGCCGCCACACTCGGCCGCCAGGGCCGTCCCTATCGCGTCGTGGGCCGCAACGAAGCAGGCCTGCACAAGGCGTTCGGCGCCGATCCGCTGGCCGAGATCGTCACCTGGAACCCGGACGCGCCCGCCTCGGTGCGGGCCGCCGCCGAGGGGGTGGACACGCTGATCTACATGGTGGGCGTGAATTACTGGCAGTTCGAGCTGCACCCCGAGTTGATGCGCAAGACACTGGAGGGGGCGGTGGCTGCGGGGGTGAAGCACCTCATCCTGATCGGCACCGTGTATCCCTATGGCCGGGCCCAGTCGAACCCGGTGCGCGAAGACCACCCGCGCAAGCCGCATACCTTCAAGGGCCGCATGCGCAAGGCCCAGGAGGACTTGCTGATGCAGGCCCATGCCGACGGCCGCATCCGCGCCACCGTGCTGCGCCTGCCGGACTTCTACGGCCCCGGCGTCGAGGCCAGCCTGTTGCACCGCGCCGCGCTGGCGGCGGTGAACGGTGGCACGGCCGACATGGTCGGCCCGCTCGACCGGCCGCATGAATTCGTCTTCGTGCCGGACGTAGGGCCGGTGGTTGCGCGGCTGGCCG
>CALMCS010000953.1 GCA_937862875.1 uncultured Comamonadaceae bacterium | reverse complement strand
CGGTAGCGGTCGTCCATGCCGTAGATGGTGGTGTTGTACTGGTCGTGCGAGCGGGTTGTGAGCAGCGTGAAAACGAGCTTGTCGCGCACGCGTTCGCGGGCCTTGTGAGACGGCGTATCGCGCGGCACGGGGTGTGCGACGAAGGTGGCCTTGCCCTGCGGGTTGGCCCATACGCGTTCGCTGGCGGTGTTGCGCAGGCGGAATCCGCCGGGCTTGGCGACGCGTTGGTTGAATTGGAAAAAGTCGGGGAAGACCTTTTCGATTTCGCTGCGAATCAGTGCGTAGTCCTTGACCAGCGCGAGCCAATTCACGCGGCTCTTGGCGGCCAGCGTGGCGTGGGCCAGTCGGGCCACGATGGCGGGCTCCGACAGCAGGTGCTCGGACGCCGGTGGGTTGATGCCCTTGGAGATGTGGACCATGCTCATCGAGTCTTCGACCGTGACGCCCTGCGCGCCACCCGCCTGCATATCGATTTCGGTGCGGCCCAGACACGGCAGGATCAGTGCCTCGCGCCCGTGCACCACGTGGCTGCGGTTGAGCTTGGTGGTGACGTGCACCGTCAGGTCGCAGCGCTGCAAGGCCTTCCAGGTTTCGTAGGTGTCTGGCGTGGCGGCGGCGAAGTTTCCGCCGAGGGCGAAGAAGACCTTGCCGTGACCGTCGCGCATCTGTTCGATCGCGCCCACCACGTCCACGCCGGATTCGCGCGGAGGCTCGAAGCCGTAGACCTCGCGCAGCTTGTCGAGCAAGGCGGCCGGTGGCTTTTCCCAGATGCCCATGGTGCGATCGCCCTGCACATTGCTGTGACCCCGGACCGGGCACGGGCCTGCGCCGGGTCGGCCGATATTGCCGCGCAGCAGGAGCAGGTTCACGATCATCTGGATCGTCGCGACCGAATGCGCGTGCTGCGTGATGCCCATGCCCCAGCAGGCGATCACGCTCTTGGCGCCGATGTAGACGTCGCCGGCGCTGCGGATCTGCGCTTGCGAGAGTCCGGACTCCTGTTCGAGCACCGCCCAGCTTTCCATTTCCAGATCGTGGACCAGCGCGGCAAAGCCGCTGGTGTGTTCGGCGATGAAGTCGTGATCGAGCACGTTGCCGCGCTCCACGTGCATCTCCAGGACATGCTTCATCATGCCCTTGATCACCGCCAGATCGCCGCCCACACGCAGCTGAAAATAATGAGTGCTGATCGGCGTCGAGCCGAACGTGGCCATCTCGAGCTTGTCCTGCGGATCGGCAAAACGCTCGAGCCCGCGCTCGCGCAGCGGGTTGAAGCTCACGATGCGCGCGCCGCGCTTGTGCGCCTCGCGCAGCTCGCCGAGCATGCGCGGGTGGTTGGTTCCGGGGTTCTGGCCGAAGATGAAGATCGCATCGGCCTTTTCAAAATCGACCAATTCGACCGTGCCCTTGGCCACGCCGATCTGCGGGCGCATGGCGCTGCCGCTCGGCTCGTGGCACATGTTGGAGCAGTCGGGGAAATTGTTGGTGCCGAACTCGCGCACAAACAATTGGTAGAGAAACGCGGCCTCGTTGCTGGTGCGACCCGAGGTGTAGAAGATCGCCTGATTGGGATCGGGCAGCGCGTTCAGGTGCTTCGCAATCAGCGCAAAGGCGTCGTCCCAGCTGATGGGCCTGTAATGATCGCTCGCCGCATCGAACACCATGGGGTGCGTGAGTCGGCCCTGGTCTTCCAACCAGAAATCGCTTTGTTGGGCCAGCTCGCTCACCGAGTGCTGGGCAAACAGCTCAGGCCCGGCACGGCGCGCGGTGGCTTCTGCGGCCACGGCCTTGACGCCGTTTTCGCAGAACTCAAAAGTGGAGGCGTGATTGCGGTCCGGCCATGCGCAGCCGGGACAGTCGAAGCCGTCGGGCTGATTGGCCGACAGCAGAGTTTTCGCGCCCTTCAAGGGAATGTTCTGCGCCAGAAGCGCATTCTTCACGCTGTTGAGCGCACCCCAGCCACCGGCCGGGCCCTTGTAGAACTCGATCTTTTCTTCGTTCACGACGGTCTCCTGCGCTATCTCACTCTAGCTCTGGAATCACCCGCGCCGCTTCTGCGGCGGCTTGCGGGTGCTGACTCAATTTCTGAAGTGATTCAAGTGCTTCAGGTGTTCTTGCTGATCGAAATCGTTGGGAACTTGGACGAGAAATCCTTGGACTGCTGAGCGATCTTCACCGCCACCGAGCGTGCGATGGACTTGTAGATGTTCGCGATTTCGCCATCCGGATCGGCGACCACGGTGGGCTTGCCGCTGTCGGCCTGCTGGCGGATCGCCATGGACAGCGGCAATGCGCCGAGGTATTCCATGTCGTATTCCTTGGCGATGCGCTTGCCGCCATCTTCACCGAAGATGTGCTCGGCATGTCCGCAGTTGCTGCAGATGTGCACCGCCATGTTTTCCACCAGCCCCAGAATCGGCACGTTGACCTTCTGGAACATGTTGATGCCCTTCTTGGCGTCCAGCAGCGCGATGTCCTGCGGCGTGGTGACGATCACCGCACCGGTCAGAGGCACCTTCTGCGACATGGTCAGCTGGATGTCGCCCGTGCCCGGAGGCATGTCGACCACCAGATAGTCCAGATCCTGCCAACGCGTCTGCATGATGAGCTGCTCGAGCGCCTGGCTGGCCATCGGGCCGCGCCAGATCATGGCCTGCTCTTCGTCCACCAGGAAACCGATGGAGTTGATCTGCAGGCCCATGCTGCGCTTGGGCTCCATCAGCTTGCCGTCGAGACTCTCGGGCTTGCCGCTGGTGTTGGTCATGAGCGGTTGGCTCGGACCGTAGATATCGGCATCGAGCAGACCGACGTTGGCGCCTTCGGCCGCCAGCGCCAGCGCCAGATTCACCGCGGTGGTGCTCTTGCCCACACCGCCCTTGCCGGACGCCACGGCCACGATGTTCTTCACACCGGGCAGCAACTGCACGCCGCGTTGAACGGAGTGCGCAATGATCTTGGTGACGATGTTGACGGACACGTTGCCCACACCGGGCAAGGTTTTCACCGCATTCACCAGTTGCTGGCGCAGCTCGGGCACCAGACTCTTGGCGGGATAGCCGAGTTCGACATCAAAAGCGACATCGGCACCGCTGATCTGCACGTTGCGCAGCGCGCGCGTGCTCACATAATCCTTACCGGTATAGGGGTCGCGAACGTGGGCGAGAGCCTCATGGAGACCCTGTTCAGTAATGGCCATAGTTTTTTTACTCCTCAGGAGTCGCGTAGTCTATCGAAGCTCAATCACATGCGCAGCCACGGTGGCATTAGTATTTCGGTCGCGGCACAGGGCAAAATCGCTGCCGAATCCCCCTCGTTTCCCCTAAAAAAGCTCGTTGCAAAGGTTCCCCGTGAAGTTGAAGATGGCCAAGAACTCCCTGTTCGCAATCCTGTTGCGCTCACCGTGGTGGATCAGTTTTGCGATTGCGGCAGCCATCATTTTGGTCTGTGGAGCCTTTCTTCCGCGCGAGATTGCGCCGTTTGCCGCGCTCGGCGCCCTCCCGATCATCGTGATTGGTGGCATGGCCGCCTGGCGACAGTTCCGTGCGCCCAGCACCGCCAAGGTGGACGCCATCAAGGCCGAGGCCGCCGCCATGTCGTGGCGCGACTTCTCCAGCGCGCTGGAAAACGCCTGGAAGGGCGAAGGCCAGAATGTGAAGCGCATTACCAACAACCCCGCCGTCGATCTCGAACTGGAAAAGGGCGGCACGATTTCTCTGGTCAGCGCGCGCCGCTGGAAGGCCGCCAAGCATGGCGTGGAGCCGCTGCGCGAGTTGCAGGACGCCGTCATGAAGCAAAAGGCCGACCACGGCGTGTATGTGGCCCTGCAGGGCGAACTCACCGAAAACGCGTTGACTTTCGCCAAGGAACATGGCCTGCTGCTGCTCGAAGATGACGCACTCGCGGCCATGTTGCTGAAGCGACAAGGCCCCAAGACCTGACTTTCCAAGTCCTGACCTCATTCCTCCACCCTCCACATGACCTTGCAGCAGCCGCACACCCCCCGCACCGGTTTGGTTCTTTCGGGCGGTGGTGCCCGCGCTGCCTATCAGGTGGGAGTGCTGGAGGCGATTGCCGACCTGCGCATCGCCTGCGGTCTGCCGCGCCAGAACAGCCCGTTCCAGATCATGTGCGGCACCTCGGCGGGGGCCATCAACGCCTCGGCGCTGGCCTGTGGCGCGGACCATTTCGATGACACGGTGCGCCACATCGCCCAGATCTGGCGCGGGTTTCGGGCCGAGCAGGTGTACCGCGCCGACTCGCTCAGCGTGCTGCGCAGCGGCGCGCACTGGCTCACCCTGCTGTCGCTGGGCTGGACCGTGGCGCGCTGGCGCAAGGCGCGCCCGCACGCGCTGCTCAACAACGAACCGCTCGCCGAACTGCTGAAAACGCTGGTGCAACTCGACCGGCTGCCCGGCCTGATCGCCGACGGCCATCTGCAGGCGCTCGCGGTCACGGCGTCGAGCTACACCACCGGCGAGCACATCACCTTCTACCGCTCGCAGGAGTCGCGCCCGCCGTGGATTCGCTCGCAGCGCAGGGCCGTGAGCACCGACATCACGCACGGGCATCTGCTGGCCTCGTCCGCAATTCCCTTCATTTTTCCGGCGCGTCTGGTGCCGGTGGACGGGCAATTGCACTACCTCGGCGACGGTTCGATGCGCCAGACGGCACCCATCGCACCGGCGATCCACCTGGGTGCCGAGCGCATTCTGGTGGTCGGCGCGGGGCGCATGCACGAGCCCCAGGCGCAGCTGCTGTCGAACGTCGAGCCGACCTACCCCTCGCTCGCGCAGATTGGCGGCCATGCGCTGTCGAGCATTTTTCTGGACGCGCTGTCGGTGGACATCGAGCGCGCCGAGCGCATCAACCAGACGCTGTCCCTGATTCCGGTCGATGCCCGCGCGCGCAGCTCGCTGCGGCCGCTCAACCTGCTGGTGCTCTCGCCCAGCCAGCGCATCGACGAGATCGCCTCGCGCCACATTCGCGAGCTGCCCGGGCCGATTCGCACGCTGCTCGGGGCCGTGGGCGTGAAGGAGCCCAGCGCCGAACAGACCGGCACGGGCGCAGCCGGGGGCGCGGCGCTGGCCAGTTACCTGCTGTTCGAGACCGGTTTCACGCAGGAACTGATCGAATTGGGCCGCACCGATGTGCAGGCCCAGCGCGACGAAATCTGCGCGTTTTTCGGCTGGACACTGCCCGCGCAATCCCACTGACCGGCCAGAGCGGGCCGAAGCATCTAAAATGGGCGGTTCCGTCCCGAGCCGCCTGCGAAACACCGTTTCGCTGGCTCACCGAAAGTTTGAACCGATGACCGCACGCAAGATTTTCGTCACTACCGCACTGCCCTACGCCAATGGCAATTTCCATATCGGCCACATCATGGAGTACATCCAGGCCGACACGTGGGTGCGTGCGCAGCGAATGCAGGGCAGCGAGGTGAACTTCGTCGGTGCGGACGACGCCCACGGCGCGCCCATCATGATTGCCGCCGAAAAGGCCGGCAAGACGCCGCAGCAATTCGTGGCCGACATCGCCGCCGGCCGCAAACAGTATCTCGATGGCTTTCACATCGCCTTCGACAACTGGAGCAACACCGACAGCCCGGAAAACCACGAGCTGTCCAAGCAGATCTATCTCGACCTGAAGAAGGCCGGATTCATCGACACCCGCACCATCGAGCAGTTCTTCGATCCCGAGAAGAACATGTTCCTGCCTGACCGTTTCATCAAGGGCGAATGCCCGCGCTGCCACGCCAAGGACCAGTACGGCGACAACT
>CALMCS010000952.1 GCA_937862875.1 uncultured Comamonadaceae bacterium | reverse complement strand
TGACCGAGCTGCTCAAGCCGCTCGAGAAGCCACTGGCGATCGGCCAGCACACCCCCACCGTCATCATGGTGGCGGGCGTCAACGGCGCGGGCAAGACCACCTCCATCGGCAAGCTCACCAAGCATCTGGCCGATCACGGCCAAACCGTGCTGCTGGCCGCTGCCGACACCTTCCGCGCCGCGGCGCGCGAGCAGCTCGGCGTCTGGGCCACGCGCAACACCGTGGAAATCGTCAGCCAGGACGGCGGCGATCCGGCTGCCGTCAGCTTCGATGCGGTCACCGCAGGCCGCGCCCGCCGCAAGGACGTGGTGCTGGTCGACACCGCCGGTCGCCTGCCCACGCAGCTGCACCTGATGGAAGAGCTCCGCAAGATCAAGCGCGTGGTCGCCAAGGCCGACGCCGGTGCGCCGCACGAAGTGCTGCTGGTGATCGACGGCAACACCGGCCAGAACGCGCTCAACCAGGTCAAGGCGTTCGACGAGGCCTTGCAACTCACGGGCCTGATCGTCACCAAGCTCGACGGCACGGCCAAGGGCGGCGTGCTCGCGGCGATCGCGCAGGAAAAGCCGATTCCGGTGTACTTCATCGGCGTGGGCGAGAAGGTGGAAGACCTCGAAACCTTCAGCGCACGCGAATTCGCGCAGGCGCTGCTGGCCTGATCCGGCCCTCACCTCTCGCGTCCCCCTCGACAAAGAGCCCTTCACAGGGCTCTTTTCTTTTGAGGGCTGCGACAACGCCAGTCCCGTCAAGGCCAACCCGCTTTCTTTCTTTTTTCTGTTTTCTATACGGAACCACTGACACGACTTCCGCCTGCTGGCTTACACAGGCGCAACGCCCATTTCTCGGCCGTCATGGCAGACTGAATTCGCTACGCACAACCAGCTAGGGATTCGCTATGACCGCCAAGCCGACAGCCGACCAGAAGGGCCACCCCCGTGTGACCGTATCCGCGCTGGCGGGCCTGGGCAAGACGCTGCAGCGCCGGCAGGTCTTGCTGACCGTGGTGGGCGCGGCCGCCCTCCTCGCCGGCAAGCGCTGGGTGCCCACCAGCATGGCGCAAACCGCCGGCAGCAAACAGGTTCAGCCCGCCCCCTCGGCCGACGTCATCGCCTTTCTCAACTTCTCGCGCAAGCTCACCGGGCACAACGAACTCTCGGATGTCACCGCGCGCCGCATTCTCGAGGGCGCGCAGGCGGTGTCGGCCAGCTTCGCTCCGCATATTCCCGCGCTGGTGGGGTTCAGCAACGATGCGCAGGACGCCCAGGCCCTGGTCGCTGCCGCAGAACTCGCGGGGCTCAGGGAGCACGCGCTGGCCATCAATGCGGTCTGGTACACGGGCACCGTGGTCGGACCGACCGCCTCGCAGGTGGTGTCCTACCAGGAGGCGCTGATGTACAGCACCGTCAAGGACGGCCTGCCCGCACCCACCTATTGCCTCAACGGCCCGCTGTGGTGGACGCAGAAGCCGCCCGCTGTGTGATGCCCACCGTCGACCGACAGCGCACCGCCCCCGTACCCCACCCACAAGAAACACTCCCATGAAAAGTCCCGTCATTCAGAGCAACGGAGATGCCCAGGCCGATGTGATCATCGTCGGCACCGGCGTCGTCGGCGCGTTGATCGCAGACCAATTGGCAGGCGCAGGCCACTCCGTGCTGATGCTCGATGCCGGTCCGCGCATCCAGCGTGCGCTGGCCGTGGAAAACTGGCGCAACATGCCCTTCGCCAACCGCGCGGGCTCCGACTTCCAAGGCCTGTATCCGCAGTCGCCCATGGCACCCGCGCCGCTGTACTGGCCGCCCAACAACTACGTGGGCCTGACCGGCCCAGACGGCAAAGGCTTTCAACAGGGCTACCTGAAAGTGGTGGGCGGCACGACCTGGCACTGGGCCGCATCGTGCTGGCGGCATCTGCCGGTCGACTTCAAGATGCAGAGCACCTACGGCGTGGGCCGTGACTGGCCGTTCGCCTACGACGAGATCGAGCCGTACTACTGCCGCGCCGAAGAGGAAATGGGCGTCGCCGGCCCCAACGACCCCGCGCAGCAATCCCCCAGCGAGCGCAGCAAACCCTATCCGATGGAGATGGTTCCCTGGGCCCATGCCGACACGCGGTTTGCCGAAGTCGTGAACCCGCATGGCTACCGCAGCGTGCCGATTCCGCAAGGCCGCAGCACCCGGCCATGGCGCGGTCGCCCGACCTGCTGCGGCAACAACAACTGCCAGCCGATCTGCCCGATTGGCGCGATGTACAACGGCATTCACCACGTGCAGTCCGCCGAGGCCAAGGGTGCCAAGGTGATCGCCGAGGCGGTGGTCTACCGCATCGACACCGACGCCAACAACCGCGTGACCGCGGTGCACTGGTATGACAAGGACCATGTCTCGCACAAGGCCGAAGGCAAGCACTTTGTCCTCGCCTGCAACAGCCTCGAAACCCCGCGCCTGCTGCTGCTGGCCGCCAACGACAAGAACCCCAAGGGCATTGCCAACAGTTCCGACCAGGTGGGTCGCAACATGATGGACCACTCCGGTTTTCACTGCACCTTCCTCGCCAACGAACCGCTCTGGGCGGGCCGTGGCCCGGCGCAGAACAGCTGCATGGTGGGTCCGCGCGACGGCGAGTTTCGCCATCAATACTCGGCCACCAAGATCATTCTCAGCAACATCTCGCGCGTGCCACCGGCGACGCAGCAGGCGCTCAAACTAGGCCTGGTCGGCAAACCGCTGGACGACGAAATCCGCCGCCGTGCCGCCTACGGTGTGGACCTGTCCATCAGCCTCGAACCGCTGCCCAACCCGGACAACCGCGTGACGCTCAGCACCACCCGCAAGGACCCGCACGGCCTCGCCTGCCCCGATGTGTACTACGACGTGGGCGACTATGTGCGCCAGGGCTACGAAGCGTCGAAGAAGCAACTGCAGCACATCGGCCAGTTGTTCAACGCGCAGGAATTCAACATCACCACCTCGCTCAACGCCAACAACCACATCATGGGCGGCACGATCATGGGAGCGAGCGCCAAGGACTCGGTGGTCAACGGTGACTGCCGCACCTGGGACCACGACAACCTGTGGCTGCCCGGCGGCGGCCCGATGGCTTCGGCCAGCGTGGTGAACTCGACCCTGACCATGGCAGCGCTCGGAATCAAATCCGCAGACGCCATTCAGAAGGCCCTGCGCCAAGGATGACGACCATGCAACGCACACCACGTCTTCTTGTCCGCGGGATCCACGCGACCGCGCTGTTGACTGCCAGCATTTTTCTGAATGCGGCCACCGCGCAAACTCCCGCGCCGGTGACTGCACCAGCGCAAATGCAAGCCCCAGCCCCAGCAGCACCACACGCCCTGCCGAGCACGCCGCAGCCCTCGGCCGAGCAGCTCAAGGCCCTGCCCCCAGCGACCGCACAGCTCGTGGAAAAGGGCCGCATGGTGGCCCTGGCCAGCGACTGCGCCGGTTGCCACACCGCGCCGGGAAGCGGTAAACCCTTCGCTGGCGGCTACCCGCTGGAGTCCCCGCTGGGCAAGATCGTCGCGACCAACATCACCCCCTCCCAACAGTTCGGTCTTGGCAACTACACGCAGGAAGAACTGTCGGCCGCGGTGCGCGACGGCAAACGCAAGGATGGCGCCCATCTCTATCCCGCCATGCCGTATGACTCGTACGCCAAGATGAGCGACGAAGACTTGGCTGCGCTCTACGCCTATCTCATGCACGGCGTTCCGGCGATCGAGCAACCGGTCGAAGAAACCAAGCTGCCGTTTCCGTTCAACATGCGCTGGAGCATGGCGTTCTGGAATCTGCTCTACCTCGACAAAACCCGCTTTCAAGCCGACTTGAGCAAGAGCCCCGAATGGAATCGCGGTGCCTACCTGACCGAAGGATTGGAGCACTGCTCCGCCTGCCACACACCGCGCAACACGCTGATGGCCGCGGACCACTCCAAGTCACTGGCAGGCTCGCCGCTCGGGGCTTGGTATGCGCCGAACATCACCTCCGACCCGATCAGCGGCATCGGTGGCTGGAGCGTCGAGGAGCTGGTGCAGTATCTGAAAACCGGCCGCGCCGAAGGCAAGGGACAAGCCGCGGGCGGCATGGCCGAAGCCGTGGAAAACAGCCTGCAGTTTCTGCCCGAATCCGACCTGCGGGCGATCGCCGTCTACCTGAAAAGCACGCCACCGATCCGCGACGCGGCCGATGCCAAGCTCACCGTGGCCGCACATGACAGTGGGGCCGCGCACAGCGACGAGGCCGCGATGCGCGGCAACCTGCCGCAAAACAGCGTCGCCCCCCTGACCTCGGGCGCCAGCCTGTTCAGCGGCTACTGCGCGAGCTGCCACCAGGCAACGGGCTCCGGCACGCCGGATCAGGCCTACCCATCGCTGTACCACAACACGGCCACCGGCATGAGCCGCCCCGACAACCTGATCGCCGCGATTCTGTTCGGCGTACAGCGCAACGCCAACGGCGTCGAAGTGCTGATGCCGCGCTTCGACGAAAAGTCCTATGTCGATCCACTCACCAACGAGCAGATTGCGGCGATCGCCAACCACGTGCTGAAACACTACGGCCCGGCCACATCGAGCCACGTCACGCCGCAGGACGTGCAGCAGGCGCGCCAGGGCGGACCGCAGCCGTTTCTGGCCAAGGCCCAGCCCTACATCGCCCCCGCCATGGTCGTGATCGGACTGCTGGTGGTGCTGCTCCTGTGGTGGCTGGTGCGCCGCAGACGCCGGGGCTACCAACGCTATCTGTGAGCGCAGCTTTCAATTCTTCACTCCACTCCGCGCGGCGCTGAACGCCGCGCGCTGAGGGCCTGGTCGGCTCCGATTGCGGGCATTGCCTCTGCAAAGCGGCGGCACGTTGGTCAACTCGCGTATAAGAGCAGTTGACATCCGCGCCAGCCAGCGCGCCTTGCCACCCCGACCTTCTGGAGACAACAAAGACATGACAACAAGCACCAAGCCGTTCAAGGCCGCCGTGATTCAGGCTGCATCCATCCCCACCGACAGCATCCAATGCGCGCTCAAGGCCGCCTCGCTCATCCGCGAAGCCGCCAGCAACGGTGCCAAGGTCCAGGTGTTCCCCGAAGCCTTTCTGGGTGGCTACCCCAAGGGCAACAGCTTCGGCAGCCCCATCGGCCTGCGCAAGCCCACCGGCCGCGACGCCTACGCCACCTATTACAGCCAGGCCATCAGCCTCGACGGCGAGGAAATCGAAATCATCAACGAAGCGGTCGCCGACACCGGCGCGGTCGTGGTGATGGGGTGCATCGAGCGCGACGGCGGCACGCTGTACTGCACGGCACTCTATTTCAGCGGCGACCAGGGCCTGATCGGCAAGCACCGCAAACTCATGCCCACCGCGGGCGAGCGCCTGATCTGGGGCTTCGGCGACGGCTCCACCATGCAAGCGGTGGACACCCCCTACGGCCGTGTCGGCGCGGTGATCTGCTGGGAAAACTACATGCCGATGCTGCGCATGCACATGTACAGCCAGGGCGTCACCCTCTACTGCGCACCGACTGCCGACGACCGCGACAGCTGGCTGCCCTCGATGCGCCACATCGCCCTGGAAGGCCGCTGCTACGTGCTCACCTCCTGCCAATTCCTGCGCCGCGAAGCCTATCCGGAAGACTTCGAATGCAGCCTGGGCAACGACCCCCAGACCGTGCTGCTGCGCGGCGGCAGCGCAATCGTCGACCCAACCGGTGCCGTGCTCGCCGGCCCCAACTTCGAGTCCGAGGCGATTCTGTACGCCGACATCGACCCCATCC
>CALMCS010000951.1 GCA_937862875.1 uncultured Comamonadaceae bacterium | reverse complement strand
CCCCCGCCCGCGCCGATGGCAAGACTTGGTGGCAGCCCGCGGAGCGGCCCGAGCCGGTGCAGGAGAAGACCGATCAGCAGCGCAAGGAAGAACGTCAGCAGGCGCGCCAGCCGGCAGCGCAAGCGCCGCTGGATACCGCATGGGGCCGTGGGGACGATGACGTGGAGGCGAATGGGTCGCCGGTGAGTCGTTCAACGCGCACTCAAAGACAGGCACCGGCACAGGCCCAGGCTCAAGCCGCTTCCGCGACCACGCCGCCGCCTCGCAAGATGATGACGTATTGGGCGCAAATCCTGATTTGTTTCTTTGCCGGTTCGGTGTTCCACAACCGCCTGATCACGATTATTGCGATGGTCGGTGTGGTGGCGTTGTATTACGCCCGAAAGCAGCGGTGGGATGTGTTTGCCGGGATCTTGGTGCTGGCAACCTTCATTGGTTTCCTGATCCGGTTCTAGTGCGCTGCGGCAGCCTGAGATGGTGATGGGCACCATTCAGGCTGCGAGCGAGCATCATGCGGTGCTCTGCTTACAGCGCCGCAATCGCCGCTTGCTTCCACGCGTTCGCGGCAGCGGCTTCGTCTTCGCGGTGCTCGGCGAGCTCCGCCAGATAGCGCCATGCGCTGGCGCGCAGGTGGTTGTCGACCAGCTTGGGTGCGGCCTGGGTGAAAAGTTGCTGCGCCTTGCCCCACAACTCGCGGTGCAGACAGGCCACGGCGGACAGGTACTGCAGTCGCGTGTCGCGCGGGTTGGATTGGTGGGCCGCCTCGATGCGGGCCAGCCACGCAGCGTCCAGGCCATCCATGTTCGATTCGAGCACATGCACCAGCTTGAGGGCCTGGGTGTCCGACAGCGACTGGTGCGGATCGGCCATGCGCTCCCACACCGGCAGCAACCAATGGCGCACTTGCGCGGACTCACCATCGAGTTGCGACAGGCGCTGCGCCGCTTGAATCGCGAGCTCGGGCATGGCGCGTTCTTCGGGGTCGAGCGACATCCATGCGCGCTGCAGTTGGGCCGGGTCGTGGGCGTCGTTGATCAGCTCGACGGCGAGGCTGCGCACAATGCTTTCGGCGGCCGCAGGCGAGAACGCGCGGTGCTTGCCCAGCAGGCGTGCGGTGTCGAGGGCTTCCTGCGTGAGATGGGCGAGGCGCGAGGCCTTGAGCTTGGCGCGCAGTGCCAGCGTGCGGCGTGCCGCGCCGGCCGACAGGGTGGACATGCGATCGAGCGCCGCGTTGGCATCGCGCTCGTCGAGCGACCAGCGTGCCGCGCGCAGTTGAGCGCCTTCGCGCAGCTCCTGCTCGGACATTGGCGCGTTGGCGGGAATCGTGTCCAGCGCCTTTTGCAGATGCGCTTCACGCGTGCTGCGGTCCTGCAGCGCGTGCGAGCTTTCCGCAGCGACGATGTGCGCCAGCGTGCGCAGCTGTCGGCCATGCGGGATCGGCACGGAGTCGGACAGGTCGCGCTCCTGAGTGATCGCCGACTCGGCCGCCTTGCGCGCACGCAGAAAGCGTCCGGCCAGCAGTTGCGAGGATGCATCCAGCAGCGACGCGTGCATGGCGCGCTCCTTCTGCTGCAGACGCCAGCGGCGCGCACGGTGCGGCAGGGCCAGCAATGTGGCGGTGCCGCGCAGTGCGCCATACAGAATCGCGAAGCTGCCGAACAGCAGCATCAGGACGGCATTGAGAGACAGGTCCACTCGATAAGGGGGCCAGAACAAGGTCACGGTGCCTTGGTTGTTGCCTGCGAACAGGGCAACCGCCACGGCGACACCAAACAGGGCTAGAAGCCAGAGTGCAGCACGCATTGATTAGGGCCTTCCATTCATCTTCATCAGCGGCCAGCGGCGGCTGTGGTCAGCGCGGTGAATGTTTCATCGAGGCGCGGAAGTTCCATGCTTTGCATGTTCGATTGCAACTGCGAGATCGTGTCGATCGCGCGCTGGGTGTAGCGCGAATCGGGATCGAAATACTTGTGCAGCGAGTTCTTGGCGTTGTTCAGGTCCATGCGGGCCGAGTCGAGGCGGCGCGACAGAATGCCGAGGCGAGCGTTCATCAGCGAGAGCTTCAGGTTCTCGCGCAGAAAGTACGCTTGCTGCGGCGCGATCAACACGGCGTCGGGCTGGTCGATGCGGCTCACGCGCACGAGGCCGCGGGCCTCACCGGCGATGGCTTCCCACGCGGTGTTGAGCATGGATTTCCAGCGCGGCTCGTTCGGGTCGGCCGGGGTCGCTGGCTCATTGGCGTACTTGGCGCTGCGCTGGCGCATGGTCGAGGCGTAGACCACGGCGTTCAGCAGCGGGATCT
Organism: uncultured Comamonadaceae bacterium; assembly: GCA_937862875.1. Classification (GTDB taxonomy): domain Bacteria; phylum Pseudomonadota; class Gammaproteobacteria; order Burkholderiales; family Burkholderiaceae_C; genus Diaphorobacter_A. The sequence goes on along the minus strand of CALMCS010000951.1, from coordinate 5,612 downwards.
CGTCGATCTGGCGGGTGAGGTCGTCCACGCGGCCCAGCAGGCCCGAGGTGTCGGTGACGGCGGACTTGTTGACCGAGTCCAGATCGTGCGCAATCGCGCGTTGCAGCGGTGCCAGACGCGGTTGAGCGGCGCGCTCGATGCGTTGGTCGGAGCTCTTGAGCGCGGCGATCACGGGTTCGAGACTGCCGGTGAGCTGGGATTGCTGGAGTGCGAGGCGCAGGCCCGACTCAATGTCGACAACCAGGTTTTCATCCCGCGAGCGCGACAGGCTCTGCATCAGGTCTTCGAGTTGCGTACGCTGCAGCGCCACCTCGCTCACGCGGGCTTCGTTGATGGTGAGGCGTGCGGCCGAGTCGCGCGCGACCTCGGAGGCCTGGCGCGCCATGGTGCGCGCCTCGATCGCCTGAGCGCCCGAGTCGGCGGTCTGGCGGGCCAGTTGTTCCTGAATATTGGAGAGCTTTTGCCAGAGCATCACGCTGCTGACCAGACCCGCGATGGCGACCGCGCCAACGGCGGTCACCAGCAAGCGACTGCCGCCCGCAGCGCCGGCGTGCGGCGCAACAGGTGGCGCCGTGGGCGCGGGTGGGGCAACGGGCGCAGCCGCTCGGTGCGAGGCGGCTTGCGGGGTGTCATCGTGAATTATGTGTTGGGGCTCGAGGCTCATATCATTGATTTTATCGAGGCCGCCACTTCCTGCAGAGTGGGGCGGCACTCACTTACGTCGCCGAACCCGGCCGCACGGGCCGTATCGGCAATGCGCGGGTGCGTGACCAGCGCGCGAGCCTTGTGCCAGCTCGTTTGTGGCATTTGCAGCCGAAGATTCTGAATCGCTTCGGAGCTGCTGAAAAACCACACTGTACCGTCTGAGGCCGCACGTCGAGCAAGGTCTTTCCCTGCCGAATCGAGCTGCGCGCCCAGCCGTTGGTAGGCGGCGACGAATTCCACCTGGCCTCCCGCGGCGGTAATTTGGGCGGCGAGCCAGTCGCGGCCATTGCCCCCCTTACCTCCCTTACCGCCCTTGGCGTTCGCGGTGGCGCCGTTGGCACCGTTGGCAGTGGCTCCGCGCACCACCAGCACGCGGTCGCCGGGCTGGATGTGCGTCTCGACCTCCAGCCACAGGCTTTCCGAGTCGAATTGTTCGGCATCGGCCGCCGGACCATCGATCTGTGCGGCGGGCACGCCGGCTTGCATCAGCGCGCGTGCGGTGCCCGGGCCGGGAGACCAGAAGCGGGGAAGGGCGCTGCTGCCAGCCCGCCAGTCCGATTCACTCGCGGGCAAGTCGATGCCGTGGGTCAGAAATTCACTGGCGGCGTTGGCGCTCACAAACATCAGGGCGCGATAACTCCGCCACTGCGTCTGTGCGTGGCGCAGCGCCGCGACCAGCTCGGGCTGATCGACCGGCGCGATGCGCAGCAGCGGCAAGGCCTCGGCCTGAATCTGCTGCGCACAAAGCTGATCGACCCAACGCTCGGCTTCGGGCGATGGGCGGGTAATCAGAACGCGTGTCATGTCCATATCGGTCGGGGCGGACGGGGAACCGCGCGCCGCAACTCAGGCGTTGCCGGTGGAAACCTTCGCGCCCGCTGCCTTGAGCTTGTCGGCCACGGCAACCCCCAGTGCATCGGCCGATGCCAGATCGGTCACGTGGGCCGATTGGGCCTGTGCGCGGATCAGCGCCTGCACGCCGTCGACATCACCCCAGGCGGCGTCGAGCGTGAGCGTGTCGCCATTCCAGCGGCCATGTGCGGCCAGCGGAACCGAGCAACTGCCGCCCATGGCGCGACTCACCGCGCGTTCGGCGGTCACGGTCAGCCAGGTCTGCAGGTGTGCCAGCGGTGCGAGTGCTTGCTTCAAGTCGTCGCGGCCGGTGCGGATCTCGATGCCGAGTGCGCCTTGTCCCGCCGACGGCAGCATTTGCTCGGGCTCGAAGACATGGCGAATGCGTGACTCCAATCCGAGGCGCTTGAGGCCCGCGGCGGCCAAGACGATGCCGGCGTATTGGCCTTCATCGAGCTTGCGCAGACGCGTGTCGAGATTGCCGCGCAAGGGTTCGATCTTCAAATCGGGGCGCAGAGCCTGCAGCAATGCCTGGCGGCGCAGGCTGGAGGTGCCGACGACGGCGCCCTGAGGCAGGTCGTCCAGTGATGCGAAGTGCGGCGACACAAAGGCGTCGCGCGGGTCTTCGCGTTCCATCACGCAGGCGAGTTCGAAGCCGGCGGGCAGCTCCATGGGCACGTCCTTGAGCGAGTGCACGGCCAGATCGGCACGGCCTTCTTCAAGGGCCAATTCGAGTTCCTTGACGAACAGGCCCTTGCCGCCGACCTTGGACAAAGTGCGGTCCAGAATCTGATCGCCCTTGGTGGTCATGCCCAGCAAAGTGGCGTGGTGTCCGCGTGCATTCAACAGCGCTTGAACATGCTCGGCCTGCCACATGGCGAGGCGGCTTTCACGTGTGGCGATCACAAAAGGGGCTGGCTGGGATGAATTTATTGTCATGAGTTTCACATATTGGCGCGCGCGCGCCTTTCAACGGTCCATCGGGATGCTAGCATGTTGCGCTGCAGCAGCAGCTGTCGTACCAGCGCAATCTGGTGCGGGTTTCCTTTGCCGCCCTCATCGATCCAAAGTTCAGGAGTGACTTTCCGTATGTCCGCGCCCGCCCGCAAATCCGATGCCTCCGGTATCGTCCCCACGCCCAGAAAAACAGACAAAGACCTCCCGCTGATTCAAGACATTCGCTTGCTTGGACGCATTCTGGGAGACGTGATTCGCGAGCAGGAAGGCGTAGCTGCTTATGACCTGGTCGAGCAGATTCGCAAGCTGTCGGTGGCGTTTCGCCGCGATGCGGACCAGGACGCCGACAAGGCGCTCAAGAAGTTACTCAAGGGTTTGACCGGCGACCAGACCGTGAGCGTGATTCGCGCGTTCACCTACTTCAGTCATCTGGCTAACCTGGCCGAAGACCGCCACCACATTCGCCGCCGCGCCGTTCACGAGCGCGCCGGAAGCGCCCAGGAAGGCAGCATAGAAGTGGCTCTCGCGCGTTTGCGCTGGGCCGGCATCTCGCCGCGCGCCGTGGCGCAATCGCTGGCAAAGAGCTACGTGGCCCCGGTGCTTACCGCCCACCCCACCGAAGTGCAGCGCAAGAGCATTCTGGATTCCGAGCGCGAGATTGCCGACCTGCTGGTCGAGCGCGACGACGTCGTTGCGCGCGCCGCGCTGTACAACAGCGCCAAGGACCCGATCACGCCGCGCGAGCTGTCGGCCAACGAATCGCAACTGCGCGCCCGTGTCGCCCAGCTGTGGCAGACACGCTTGCTGCGTTACTCCAAGCTCACCGTCGCGGATGAGATCGAGAACGCGCTGTCGTACTACGAATACACCTTTTTGCGCGAGATCCCACGCATCTATGCGGAGCTCGAACGCGAGCTGGGCAACCAGCATATCGCCAGCTTCTTGCGCATGGGCCAGTGGATTGGCGGCGACCGAGACGGCAACCCGAATGTCAGCGCGGCCACGCTCGAATTGGCCCTGAAGCGCCAGTCCGACGTGGCGCTGCGCCACTACCTGACCGAGGTCCACCACCTGGGCCGCGAGCTGTCGCTGTCCTCGCACCTGGTGCAGGTCTCGCCGGAAATGCTGGCGCTGGCCGATCGCTCTCCCGACACCAGCGACCACCGCGCGGACGAGCCGTATCGCCGCGCGCTGACGGGCGTGTATGCACGCCTCGCGGCCACGCTCAAGTCGCTGACCGGCGGCGAGGCCGCACGCCACGCCATCGCTCCGCAGAACCCTTATCTGAGTGCCGAGGAGTTCCTCGCCGATTTGAAGGTGATTGAATCGTCGCTGCTCTCGCACCGCGCCTCGGCCATGACGCAGCAGCGCCTGCGCCCGATGATCCGCGCGGTGGAAGTCTTTGGATTCCATCTCGCCACCGTCGATCTGCGCCAAAGCTCCGACCAGCACGAGCGCGTGGTGGCCGAGCTGTTGGCTACGGCGCGCATCACACCGGACTACTCGTCGCTGTCCGAGGCCGAGCGCCGCAAGCTGCTCATGCAATTGCTCACCGACGCACGCGCGCTGCGCGTGATGGGTGCACAGTATTCCGAGCACACGGCCAACGAAATCGCGATTTTCGAAACCGCGTTGAAGATGCGCGAGCGCTATGGCGTGGAAGCGATTCGCCACTACATCATCAGCCACACGGAAACCGTGAGCGACATGCTGGAAGTGCTGCTGCTCCAAAAAGAAGTCGGACTGATGCAGGGCACGCTCGATCGCGACGGCCATGCCGACCTGATCGTTGTGCCGCTGTTTGAAACGATCGAAGACCTGCGCAACGCCGCCCCCATCATGCGCGAGCTCTACGCCCAGCCGGGCTACGCGGCGATGGTGCGGGCCAGCGGTGCCGAGCAGGACATCATGCTTGGCTACAGCGACAGCAACAAGGACGGCGGCATCTTCACCAGCAACTGGGAGCTGTACCGCGCCGAGATCGCACTGGTGTCGCTGTTCGACGAACTCAACGCCGCACAGGCCGGCGCGCCGATTCAGCTGCGCATGTTCCACGGCCGTGGCGGCACGGTGGGACGTGGCGGCGGCCCGAGCTATCAGGCGATTCTGGCGCAGCCTCCGGGCACCGTGCGCGGACAGATTCGCCTGACCGAACAGGGCGAAGTGATCGCGTCGAAGTATGCGAATCCGGAGATCGGACGACGCAACCTCGAGACGCTCGTGGCGGCCACGTTGGAGGCCTCGCTGTTGCAGCCCACCAAGCCGGCGACCAAGGCGTTTCTCGACAGCGCCGAGCAGCTCTCGCAGGCCAGCATGGGCGCGTACCGTGCGCTGGTGTACGACACACCGGGCTTTACGGATTACTTTTTCAGCGCCACGCCCATCCGCGAAATCGCCGAACTCAACATCGGCTCGCGTCCGGCATCGCGCAAGGCCAATCAGAAGATCGAAGACCTGCGCGCGATTCCGTGGGGCTTCAGCTGGGGCCAGTGCCGTTTGACCTTGCCGGGCTGGTACGGTTTCGGCTCGGCGGTCGAGGCGTTCGTGAAGGCTCCTGGCAAGGATCCCAAGGCGCAATTGGCGTTGCTGCAGAAGATGTACCGTCAGTGGCCGTTCTTCCGCACCTTGTTGTCCAACATGGACATGGTGCTGGCCAAGAGCGACATGCAACTGGCTTCGCGTTACAGCGAGCTGGTGGGCGATTCGCGTCTGCGCAAGAAGGTGTTTGGGACGATCGAGGCGGAGTGGCAGCGGACGTCGGATGCGCTGGTGCGCATTACGGGTGACAAGCAGCGGTTGGCGCATAACTCGGCGCTGGCGCGGTCGATTCGACATCGGTTCCCCTACATCGATCCCCTGCATCACCTACAAGTAGAACTGATTCGACGCTGGCGCCTAGGCCAAGGCGACGATCGAGTCAAAACCGGTATCCAAATCTCCATCAACGGGATTGCCGCTGCTTTGCGGAATACTGGGTGATTGTTTGGTGGTTCTTAAGCGTTCCCTCTGACGAATTTTGTTGCTGTGCTTTGTTTGGTAGTTTTCGTTTTGAGATGACGATATAGGGCGCTATGCGTTGTTGCGATGCCTTGCCGTAC
>CALMCS010000950.1 GCA_937862875.1 uncultured Comamonadaceae bacterium | reverse complement strand
CCCGTGATGATCAAGGCTTCGGCCGGCGGCGGCGGCAAGGGCCTGCGCGTGGCGTTCAACGACAAGGAAGCCTTTGAAGGCTTTGCTTCTTGCCAGAACGAAGCGCGCAACAGCTTTGGCGACGACCGCATCTTCATCGAGAAGTTCGTCCAGGAGCCTCGCCACATCGAAATCCAGATTCTGGGCGACAGCCACGGCAACGTGGTGTACCTGAACGAGCGCGAGTGCTCCATTCAGCGTCGTCACCAGAAGGTGATCGAAGAGGCACCAAGCCCCTTCATCAGCGACGAAACCCGCAAAGCCATGGGCGAACAAGCGGTGCAACTGGCCAAGGCCGTGAAGTACCAGTCCGCCGGTACCGTGGAATTTGTGGTCGGCAAGGATCAGGACTTCTACTTCCTGGAAATGAACACGCGTCTGCAGGTGGAGCACCCTGTGACCGAGTGCATTACCGGTCTGGATCTGGTCGAGCAGATGATCCGCGTGGCCGCTGGCGAAAAGCTGGCATTTGGCCAGGCAGATGTGAAGCGCGACGGCTGGGCGATTGAGTGCCGTATCAACGCCGAAGACCCGTTCCGCAACTTCCTGCCTTCCACCGGTCGCCTGGTGCGCTTCCAGCCGCCAGAGCAGACCATGTGGCAAGGCGACACAGAGCACCTGCAAGGCGTGCGTGTGGATACCGGCGTCTATGACGGCGGCGAGATCCCCATGTTCTACGACTCGATGATCGCCAAGCTCATCGTGCACGGCAAGGACCGCAATGAGGCCATCGCCAAGGCGCGCGAAGCCCTGAATGGTTTTGCCATTCGCGGCATCAGCTCCAACATTCCCTTCCAGGCAGCGCTGCTGGCCCACCCCAAGTTTGTGACGGGTGAGTTCAACACGGGCTTCATCGCTGAGCACTACGCCCACGGTTTTCACGCCGAAGACGTGCCGCACGCCGATCCCGACTTCCTGGTCGCTCTGGCCATGTTCCGCAACCGCCGCTACCGTGCTCGTGCATCGACCATTACCGGTCAGATGCAAGGCCACCAGCTGCAGGTGGGCGAGAAGTACACGGCCGTGGTGCTGGGCGCTGAAGGCAACAACCAGTATGTGAGCGGCGAGGTTACCGACTTTGACGCCGACGCCCGCGAGTGCAAGGTTGTCATCAACGGCAAGACCTACGAATTCCGCAGCAATGCCGACATTCGTGATCTGGTCGTGCGTGGCGTTTGCAATGGCAAGGATTTCACCTGCCAGATCGAGCGTGGCACGGCAAAGAACCCGCTGCTGCTGCGCATCATCCACAACGGCACGCAAGCCGATGTCATGGTGCTGTCGCCCAAGGGTGCCGAGATGCACAAGCTGATGCCTTACAAGGCTCCGCCGGATCTGTCCAAGTTCCTGCTCTCGCCCATGCCCGGCCTGTTGGTCGACGTGGCAGTGCAGCCTGGCCAGAAGGTGCAAGCTGGCGAAAAGCTGGCCGTGATCGAAGCCATGAAGATGGAAAACATCTTGTTCGCCGCGCAAGACGGCATCGTGGGCAAGATCAGCGCGACCAAGGGTGACTCGCTGGCGGTGGACGACATCATTCTGGAATTTGAATGATGCAAGGATTTCAGGGC
>CALMCS010000949.1 GCA_937862875.1 uncultured Comamonadaceae bacterium | reverse complement strand
TTCGCGAGCAAGCTCGCTCCTACAGGGAATGCGGCTTGCTCGCGAATGGCTGCGCGGCAGCCACCAGCCTGATGGCGTATATTCGGCGCATCCCCATTGCCGCGCAGCCCACCATGAAGCAGACCCCCGACGACCTGGAAAAAATCACCTCCACCACACTGGGCCATTACAACTCGGTGGCCGAGGAGTTTCGCGAAGGTACTCGCGATCATGATGTCAGCCAGAACATCGACGCTCTGCTGCGGCATATCCAGGGTAGCGCGCCTTTCGACATTCTCGATTTCGGCTGTGGCCCGGGGCGCGATCTGCAGACGTTTTCCCGCATGGGCCACACGGCTGTGGGCCTGGACGGCTCGGAGCAGTTCGCGCAGATGGCGCGTGCAGACAGTGGCTGTGAGGTCTGGCAGCAGGACTTTCTGAAGCTGGATTTGCCCGGTGAACGATTTGACGGGATTTTTGCCAATGCCGTGCTGTTTCACATCCCGCGCCAAGAGCTGCCGAGGGTGCTGAAGGCGTTGCGCGGGGCGTTGAAGCCAGGAGGTGTGTTGTTCAGCTCAAATCCTCGCGGGCAGAACGAGGAAGGTTGGAACGGTCCGCGGTATGGGGCCTATCATGACTGGAAGACGTGGCAGCAATTGCTGGCCGAGGCGGGGTTTGTGGAGTTGGAGCATTACTATCGCCCGGCAGGGCTGCCGCAGGAGCAGCAGCCGTGGTTGGCGAGTGTGTGGCGTAAGCCGGCGTAGTCTCACAGGCCGCCATCGCGGGCAAGCCCGCGCCCACAGTGATTAAGGTCGGACCACAAATTGTGATCCTCCCTGATACCTGTGTATTAAGGCAGGACCACAAATTCTGTGATCCTCCCTGATACCTGTGGGAGCGGGCTTGCCCGCGATGAGCGCGGAGCGCTCGCTTTACTGCGCTTCTGGTTCCGGCTCGCGAATCTTGTACCAGGCCACATACAGTGCCGGCAAAAACAGCAGCGTCAGCAAGGTCGCAATGATGATCCCGCCGATCATCGCGTAGGCCATCGGCCCCCAGAATACTTCCCGGGCAATCGGGATCATCCCAAGGCTCGCTGCTGCTGCCGTGAGCAGAATCGGCCGGCGCCGATGCTCCGTGGCTTGCACTACCGAGTCCCACGGCGAGTAGCCGTCTTTCTCAAAAGCCTCGATCTGCGTCACCAGGATCACCGAGTTACGGATGATGATACCGATCAGCGCAAGAATCCCCAGGATCGCCACGAAACCCATCGGCGTGCCGGTGGGGATCAGCGCCAGTACCACGCCGATCAATCCGAGCGGCGCGACGCTGGCCACCAGGAACAGCTTCTGCACGCTGTGCAACTGGATCATCAGGAACGTCGCCATCAGGAACAGCATCAGCGGCACGACCTTGGCGATCGGGCCCTGGGCCTTGCCGCTTTCCTCGACCGTACCACCGGTGGCGACCTTGTAGCCGACCGGCAATGTCGAGGCGAACTGCTCGATGGCCGGCTTGAGTTGCTTGACCAGGTCGGTGGGCTGAATCTCGTCCCGCACCGCCGCCTTGATGGTGATGGTCGGCTTGCGATCGCGACGCCACACCAGCGGCTGCTCAAGTTCGTAGCGCACGGTGGCGAACGACAGCAGCGGAATCGACGTACCACTGGAAGTCACGATCTGCAGGTTCTGCAGGGTCTCCGGCGTGCCGCGTTCGGCGTCCACTGCGCGTCCCACCACGTTGATCAGATAGATATCGTCATCCACCTGGGTGACGGGGGCGCCCACTACGATGCTGTTCATCAGGTTGGCCACGTCTTCCGAGGACAGCCCCAGCTGCCGTGCCTTGTCCTGGGCGATGTCGATGCGCAGGACTTTACCCGGCTCGTTCCAGTCGTAAATGATCTCGCCAATGTGCGAATTCTTGTCCAGCTCGGTGGCCAGCTCGATCGCATGCTTGCGCACTTGATCGATGTCCTTGCCGCTGACCCGGTACTGGATGGGCCGCCCGACCGGCGGGCCCATTTCCAGGGCCTGGACGTAGCTGCCGATGCCGACGAAATCCTTGCGCAGGCGTTCACGCAAGCGCTGGCTCAGGGCCTCGCGCGACTCCAGGCCCTTGCTGACGATGACCAGTTGCGCGTAGTACGGGTTCTGCAATTGCTGGTCGAGGGGCAGGTAGAAACGGATCGCACCTTCGCCGATATAGGTGCTCCAGCGCACGATATCCGGGTCGCCCTTGAGCGTTTCTTCGAGCTTGTTCACCGCCTTGCGGGTTTCGGCGATGGAAGCGTTTTGCGGCAGGTTCAGGTCGACGAGAATTTCCGGACGGTCCGAGGACGGGAAGAACTGGTTCTGCACGAATTGCATGCAGAATACCGACGCCGCGAACAGCGCAATGGTGATGCCGATCGCCCACCAGCGATTGCGCATGGCCCACAACATGCCGCCATTGAACGCCCGCCCGATACGGCCGGGTTCGGCGTTGTGCGGCTTCACATTGGCACTGAGAATATGCACGCCGATCACCGGGGCAAACAGCACCGCCACCACCCATGACACCAGCATCGCCACCGCGATCACCGCGAACAGCGTGAAGGTGTACTCGCCCGCCGAGCTGGCGTTGAGGCCGATCGGCACGAAGCCGGCTACGGTTACCAACGTACCGGTGAGCATCGGGAAGGCCGTGGAGGTATAGGCGAAGGTCGCCGCCTGCTCCTTGGTTTCGCCCATCTCCAGGCGCGTGACCATCATCTCCACCGTGATCATGGCGTCGTCCACCAGCAGGCCAAGGGCGATGATCAAGGCGCCGAGGGAGATCCGCTGCATGGTGATGCCGCTGTACTCCATGAAGACGAAGACCATCGCCAGCACCAGCGGAATCGAACACGCCACCACCAGCCCGGCACGCACGCCGAGGCTGATGAAGCTGACGATCAGTACGATCACCACCGCTTCGAACAATGCGCTGGTGAAGCCGCCGACGGCTTTTTCCACCACTTCAGCCTGGTCGGAGACGCTGTGCACGCCCACACCGACCGGCAGGTCAGCGGTCAGTTCTTCCATGCGTTGATGCAGGGCCTTGCCGAACTCCTGGATGTTGCCACCCTTCTTCATGGCGATGGCCAGGCCGATGGCGGTCTGGCCGTTGAAACGGAATTCGGGCGTCGCCGGGTCGACGTAGCCGCGGCTTATGTCCGCGATGTCAGCCAGGCGATAGAAACGATCGTTGAGCTTGAGATTGACGTCCGCCAGGTCTTTTTCCGAATCGAACTGGCCGGACGTGCGCACCGAAATCCGCTCAGGGCCTGCCTCGATCACACCGGCAGGGGTCACCGCGTTCTGCGATTGCAGGCTCCGCACCACCTGGCTCTGATCGATGCCCAGGGCCGCGAGTTTGCGCGTGGAGAAGTTCAGGTAAATCACTTCGTCCTGCTCGCCAACCATTTCGACCTTACCCAACCCTGGCACGTCGCGGATCTGCGCGCGAACCTGCTCAACGTAATCGCGCAGCTGGCGCAGCGACAAACCATCAGAGGTGAAGGCGTACACCGAACCGTACACATCACCGAACTCGTCGTTGAATCCCGGCCCTTGAATACCC
>CALMCS010000948.1 GCA_937862875.1 uncultured Comamonadaceae bacterium | reverse complement strand
CTAGGCAATTGGGACCACACAAAAGCACACCGGCACGCCGAGCTGCGTCCGCCAGATCGTGTTCAAGCGCCTTGCCCTCCTCACCCATTTCGCCAAAGCCGGAACTGAAAACCACGGCCGCTGGAACACCTCGAGCGCCGAGCTCAAGCACGTTGGCAATCACGTCCTTCGCAGGTACGGCAATGATGGCCATGTCCACCCCGTCGGGAAGTTCAGCAATCGACGCATAGCACTTGAGTCCCTGAATCTCCTGGTACTTCTGATTCACCGGCAGGATCGCTCCTGTATATCCCTTGTCCATCAAATGCTTCAACGGCCGACCATTCACTTTGGAGAGGTCCGTCGAAGCGCCCACGATCGCAATGGAGCGCGGATTGAGCAAACGCTCGATGGCGTGTTTGCGTGAGAGTTCGTTCATTGACATGTCGAGCATCCTTTGTGTTCCGCGCTCAGCGGACACTGACCAACCAACGCGACTTGAATGAAGTCGTACAAGAATCACCTCAAGGTGTCTCCACCCCTTGCCGGCAACGCGCATGCGTTGCTCAAGTAAATGCAGAAATACCGGTTTGCGCGCGTCCCAGAACCAACGCATGGATGTCGTGCGTCCCCTCCAACGTATTCACGGTCTCGAGGTTGAGCACGTGCCGGATCACATGGAACTCATCCGAGATGCCGTTGCCACCGTGAATGTCTCTGGCGGTGCGCGCAATATCCAGTGCCTTGCCAGCGCAGTTGCGCTTCATGAGTGACACCATTTCTGGGCTCGCTCTGCCTGCATCGCGCAAGCGACTCAAGCGCAGACATGCATGCAGCCCCAGCGTGATCTCCGTTTGCATGTCCGCCAACTTTTTCTGCACCAATTGATTGGCTGCCAAGGGTCTGCCGAACTGCTTTCTGTCCATCGCGTACTGGCGCGACGCGTGCCAACAGAACTCGGCCGCGCCCATCGATCCCCAACAGATTCCGAATCGCGCATTGTTCAAACAGGCGAACGGTGCCGTCAGGCCACGTGCGTTGGGGAATCGCTGAGATTCGGCCACGAACACGTCGTCCATCATGATTTGGCCAGTGGGTGAAGCGCGTACCGAAAACTTCCCCTCGATCTTCGACGTGCTCAAGCCCGCCATTCCGCGCTCCAGAATGAAACCTCGAATCTGGCCTTCGTCGTCCTTGGCCCAAACCACCATGATGTCGGCAATAGGCGCGTGTGTGATCCACGTCTTCGTTCCAGAGATGCGCCAACCACCATCCACTTTGCGTGCACGTGTCCCCATGGAGCCAGGATCCGATCCGTGATCCGGCTCTGTCAGTCCGAAGCATCCGAGCAAATCTGCTCGCGCCATCGCGGGAAGGTACTTCTCGCGCTGAGCTTGGCTGCCAAACAGGTAGATCGGCATCATCGACAAGGTACTTTGCACACCCAGAGCGGAGCGATACGCGGTATCCACGCGTTCAAATTCACGTGCGATCAAGCCATAGCTCACGTAATTGATGCCGGCACACCCAAATCCTTCGATGGTGGCACCGAGAAACCCGAGCTCTGCCATCTCCTTCATGATCGACACGTCAAATTCTTCGTGCCGATGGGCCTGCAAGATACGCGGCATCAGTCGTTTCTGAGCGTAGGCACGCGCACTGTCGCGCACCATTCTCTCCTCTTCGGTCAGTAGTTCATCAAGACAGAGTGCGTCGTCCCACTCGAACGAGACATCACGCATGGCCGCTCTATCGAGCGTCTGGGTATCAGGCTGTGGGTTATTCATGATGAGGGTGAAATTTGGGTATTCCGGCTTCTTCACTGATGGACTCAAAGTGGACTGCAACGCGCATTCCAACCTGAACACTCTCTGGATCGCAGCGCGTCAACTGTGCGTACAGGCGCGCGCCGTCCTCCCGATCGATCAGGCACAGAATCAACGGAATCTCGTCCTTCCATCCCGCTAGGTTCATGGCAATCGACCGCGATACCGTGAACGAGTACACCGTGCCAAATGGCTGAGCGGGCGTCCACTGCAGATCGCGAGAACCGCACTCGATGCACCAGGGTTTGGGGTGGAAGTTGAAAGTCGCGCAACGCTGGCATTTCTGCAGAACCAACGATCCATTCTTCGCCGCGGTCCAGAACGGCCGCGTCTGATCGGTAATAGTCGGAAGCGGCTTGTTTTCAGTGGAGATATTCATATCGTTCCCTTGTTTCCTTCAAGCGTCATTGCCCAGAACCAGCGCCACACAACTGCGTCCTGGTCGACCATATGGAATGCCACCGAAACCGCACACCGCACCCACTCGGGCGTTCTTCACCTGCCGCTCGCCAGCCTCGCCACGCAACTGCGTCACCGCCTCCACCAGCGGCATGAAGCCACCGATCGCGCCACCGGGTTGGCCACCCGACAATTGCCCGCCATCGGTTGACAGCGGAAAATCTCCGTCGAATCGCAGGTTGCGCTCCTCCACAAAACGCGAGCCCTCCCCTTTCTTGCAAAACCCCCAGTCCTCCATCGACATCATTGAAATGAACGGATAGTCGTCATACGGCTGGAAGAAATTGATATCGCGATGGGCGACTCCAGCCATCTTCATTGCCGCAGGCCCAGACTGAGCAAAGCCGGTAGTGGTGATGTCGGGTAACGTGCGCTTGCCGTGGTAGTAGTTATTGATTTCGCCGAAGCCTCGAAGCCAGACGGGGCGATCCGTCAGTCGACGAGCCGTCTCTCCAGATGTGACGATATAAGCCAGTCCGCCGTTGACAATGGGAACGCAATCGAGCAATCGAATCGGATCGGACAACATGCGCGAGGCCATGTAATCTTCCACCGTCATAGGTTGCCTGTAGATCGCGCCAGGATGCAGCGATGCATGAAAGCGATTACTCGCTGCGATCTTTCCCATCGT
>CALMCS010000947.1 GCA_937862875.1 uncultured Comamonadaceae bacterium | reverse complement strand
GACACGCTGATCGTGCGCGCTGAAGGCGCGATCCACACTTTGGACGATTTATCCCGTCTGATCCTGCGCGCGGGGGCCAATGGCACGGCCCCAGTTCGCCTGGGCGACGTGGCCCAGGTGCGCATCGAAGGCGTGACTCGCTATGGCGCCGTCACCCGGGACGGCGCGGGCGAAGCGGTGGAAGGCATCGTGGTGGCGCTGCGCGGGGCCGATGCTTCGGCGCTCGTGAAGGCCATCCGCGCCCGGCTGGACGAGGTGGCTCCCAGCCTGCCGCCCGGCGTCAAGGTGGTGCCGTTCTATGACCGCAGCACGCTGATCGAGCGCGCCGTGGGCACGGTGGAAAGCGCCTTGCTGGAAGCGACGGTACTGGTCGTTATCCTGCTGCTTCTGTTCCTCGGCGAGCTTCGCGCCGCGCTGGTTGTGGCGGTGATGGTGCCTTTGGCGGCACTGGGCACCTTCTTGCTGATGCGTCTGGTCGGCATGAGCGCCAACCTGATGAGCTTGGGGGGCCTCGCGATCGCCATCGGCATGCTGGTGGACGCTGCCGTAGTGGTGGTGGAAAACGCCGTCAGTCGGCTCGACCCGCACGCGCCCAGTGCGCACCAGCCGCGCCTGCACCGCATATTCGCCGCGGCGCGCGAGGTCGCCATGCCTGTGGCCTCGGGCATCCTCATCATCTGTCTGACCTTCATGCCCCTGCTCACGCTGCAAGGGTTGGAAGGCAAACTGTTTGTGCCGGTGGCGCTGACCATCGTGTTCGCCCTGGGCGTCTCGCTGCTGCTGTCGCTCACGCTGGTGCCGGTGCTGGCCTCGCTGCTGCTCAAGGAACACACGCACACCGAGCCGTGGGTGATGCGCTGGGCCACGCGCCTGTACCAACCGCTGCTGGAGGCTGCGCTTCACCACCCGCTACGCGCATCGGCGGTCGCCATCGCGGCCCTGGCATTGGGTGTGGTGGCCTACCTCGGCACGGGCAAGGCGTTCATGCCGACGATGGACGAGGGCGATATCCTGCTGCAACTGCAAAAGCCGCCGTCCATTGGGTTGCAGCGCTCGCTGGAGATTGACCTGGCGGTGCAGAAGGCCATCGGTGCGGCGGTGCCCGAGGTGCGGCACAGCATCGGGCGGGTGGGCTCCGACGAGCTGGGGCTCGACCCGATGGGCCTGAACGAAACCGACCTGTTCATGCAGCTCGCACCGCGCAAGGATTGGCATGCAGCCGACAAGGACGCGTTGAGTGCCGAGATACGCAAGGTGATGGATGCCTTCCCCGGCCTGGAATTCGGCTTTACCCAGCCCATCGAGATGCGCATCTCGGAAATGCTCACCGGCAGCCGGGGCGACGTGGCCGTCAAGCTGTTCGGCCCTGATCTGCAAACGCTGGGCGATCTGGCGCAGCGCATGGCCGCTCGCATCGAGAAAGTGCCCGGTGCGCGCGACGTGCTCACCCAGGCCAGCGACAGCGTGGAATACCTGCAGGTGAAGGTGGATGCGCAGGCGGCCGGTCGCGCCGGACTGGCCGTGACGCAGGTTCAGGACGAGCTGCGTGCGCAGCTCGAAGGCGTGCCGGCCGGGCTGGTGATCGAGCCGGACAGGCGCACGCCCATCGTGGTGCGCGGGGATGCCCGGCTGCGCGGATCGGCCGAGCGGTTCAAGGACTTGCAGCTCGCCCGTGGCGATCAGGGCGAAATCCCCTTGACCTCGCTGGCGCGCATCGCCACCACTGATGGCCCCGTGCTGGTGCGGCGCGAGAACGGCTCGCGCTTCGCGCTGATCCAGTCCAGCGTGAGCGGGCGCGATCTGGTCGGCTTCGTAGATGAAGCGCGCGAAGCCGTGGCGCGCGACGTGCCGCTGCCGCCCGGCTACCGCGTCGAATGGGGCGGGCAGTTTGAGAACCAGCAACGTGCAGCGGCCCGCCTAGGCATGGTGGTGCCGGTGGCCCTGGGGCTGATTTTCTTCGTGCTGTTCATGACCTTCGGCTCGGTGCGGCAGGCCGCGCTCATCCTCGGCAACGTGCCGTTTGCCATGGTCGGCGGCGTGGCGGCGCTGTGGCTGTCGGGGCAGTACCTGTCGGTGCCTGCTTCGGTCGGCTTCATCGCGCTGCTGGGCATCGCCGTGCTCAACGGATTGGTGCTGGTGACGCACTTCAACCACCTGCACGCGCTAGGCCTGCCCATGGAACAGGTGGTGCGCGAAGGTTCGCTGCGACGGCTGCGCCCCGTGCTGATGACGGCTTCCATCACCGCCTTTGGCCTGGTGCCCCTGCTGCTGGCCAGTGGCCCTGGCTCTGAGATCCAGCGCCCACTCGCCATCGTGGTGATTGGCGGACTGGTCAGTTCCACGGCGCTGACCCTGGTCCTGCTGCCGGTGCTGTACCGGCGATTCGGCCAGGCCATCTCCTCACAACAAGGAGTCCACGCATGAACGGATTGAAAGAAGCGCAACTGGTGCGCCTGAATCTGGTGTTTCCACCCACGCTCGAAGACGCCGTCACCGATGCCCTGATGGCCGACCCGGTGCTGCCAGGGTTCACCCTGTTGCACGCCGAAGGGCATACCGGCGACTTCGCGCGCGCGTCCATTCGCGAGAAGGTTCGCGGCCGTGTGGATCGGCGCGTCATTTGGGTGTTGATCGAATATGAACAACTGGAACAGGTCCTGGCGCATCTGCGCCAGCGCATCGCGTCTAGCGATGTCCGCTGGTGGGTGGAGTCGGTGTTGGCAAGTGGAAGACTGGTATGACGAGTAAAAACAAAGGATGCAGCCTGGTACTACCGGCTGGTGCCGTCATGGTGGCTATCGCGGTTTTGACATTTCATCCCGCGCAAGCGCGCGCCGATGATCTTTCGTGGCTGCCTGCGCAGGCGCAAGTCGAAGCGGCGATAAAAATCCAGCCGGTCGTGAATGCCGCAGCCGCTCGCTTGGACGCGGCGGCCGCCACGCAAAGCGCCCTTGAAGCCGGTAGCCACGAATTTGAACTCAGTAGTGGCCTACAACGTCGCAACGTGACCAACGAAGCGCGTCGCTACAACGAATGGGAAATCCAGCTCAGCCGTGCTGTTCGCTTGCCAAACAAGGCGCGTATAGATCGGGACATCGGCAGCCGCACCCGTAGGGTGGCCGATATGCGCCTTGAAGATGCCGAGCACCAAATGGCAAGGCGACTGTTGGAAGTCTGGGCCGGATGGCTGCGCAGTTTCGTCGTAGCCGACGAGATGCAAGCGCAGGAAAAGTTGCTTATTCGTGAGCAGGAAGCAATGGCCCGCCGCGTGGCCCTGGGCGATGCAGCGCAGCGGGACAGCGACGTTCTGCAAGCCGAACGCGCGATGCTTGCAGCCCAGGTTAGCGCTGCGCGCGACGCAGAACGGGCAGCACGACAAACGATGGTGATCGAGTTCCCGGGCATTGAGATTCCCGCGCGGCCATCCACGCTGCCAGATCCCGATCCTTTGCCGGGCGGGGTACAGGAGTGGCTGGCGCGAATTGTGCGACAAAGCGTCGAAATCGGCATTGCCGATGGAGAGGC
>CALMCS010000946.1 GCA_937862875.1 uncultured Comamonadaceae bacterium | reverse complement strand
TGCATCGCGCAACAAGCTCTCAAAACCTCTCATTTTCAGTCTTGAAACGGCAGCCGATACATAGAAAAAAATGCACCGCCTCGGCGACTTGCTTTGCGGTATAGTGCGCTCCCACTAGGTCACATGAAGTGTCTATTCGCCAAGAAGTCTGACGTGCAACGAGCCCATCCGCTGATGCCGGTTTCCAAGTAACGACGCCTTGATGAAGGACCACGCATTTCGACAATTGGGGTCACTACATTAAGGCTCGGTTCTATGGCTGACTGGACAACACGCGCGGCGCTCCTTGACCCAAACCGCCGTAAGCTGCTTACGGCTCTATGCTCCAGCACCGTTGCCGGCGCGAGCGGCCTGGGGCATGTGATCGCGCAGGCTGCGACCACTACGTCATTGCAATGTTCGGGAGCCTATTCCGACTCCCTGTTTCACACACAGAATCTCAAGCAGTTTGCGCAGCAGGTCGGAACGCTCTCGCAAGGGGCGGTACAGATCGATGTGGTCAGCAATTCAAAGCTCATGCCGATGAAAGAGGTCATGCCGGCCTTGAGCAAGGGTGATTTGGCCATGGGAGAAATCTTCATGTCCAACTTCTCTCAGCAGTATCCACTTTTCGCGATCGACTCCCTGCCCTTCATTGTGCGCAATTCCGACGATGCCAAGCGCTTGTGGAATGCCACTCGCCCACCGATCGAGGCGTTGCTGAAGAAGCAGGGAATTCGACTGCTATACGCTGCCCCATGGCCCGGACAAGGGCTGTTTGCACACAACCCCATCAATCGACTTGCGGATCTGAAGGGTCTCAAGTTCCGGGTCAATAACGAGGCGACCGTATTCATTTCCGACATGTCTGGCGCTAGCTCTGTCGATATTGCGGCCAACAATTTATTGAAGGCCATCCAAAATGGTCAGGTGGACGTGATGGTGACATCGAGCACTACGGGCGTGGACAGTCAGGCCTGGAACGCCATGGGCACCTTCATGGACGTGCATGCGTGGATTCCCAAAAATCTGATTCTGTTCAGCGAGCAACATTGGGCCAAGCTACCGGAACCCACGAAAAAAGCGATCGAGACCTCGGCCAAACAAGCCGAGGAGCGCGGTTGGCAGTTGGCCAAAGACGCGGACGATGCGGCGCAAAAGGTCTTGGCGGGACATGGCGTCAAAATCTTGCCGCCCTCCTATGAGCTGCGGCGCGAGTTGAACTCGGTGGGTGAAAAGTTTGCTCGCGGCTGGGCTAAAAATGCCGGAGTCGATAGCTCCAGCGCCCTGATTGGTTACTACTTTGCGAAGGGTGAAAACCAATAAGCGAGCAGGCGGGCTGGGGCGTGTTCGACAAGGTTGACCCCACCTGATGGTGTCGGGGTCGACGCAAACCTGCCTGCAGGCACGCCGATGGCCGCCATCAGCGTGAAGGTTTTTCAAGACACCGCTGCTACGGCGCGAGCAACCTATCCCTCAAGAACGCCATCACCTTGACCTGCGCATCCGCCCTGGCCGGTTCGTCCGTGCCCTCAATCGGCACCACCCCGCTGCGCGTCTTGAACGCCGGCACTGCATGAATCGGCATGTTCGGCCAATCGAAGTCGTGATACGCGTTGGCATAGATCTGCAGACTCACGCTCGTCGGCGGAGCGAGTGATTTCATCAGCTCTTCACAAGGGTCCAACGGCGTCCACACGTCCTTCGCACCGATCAGCAGCAATAGCGGAATGGAGCTGCTCCACGTTGCGCCCTGTTGTTGCGGGTTGCAGCTGCCCGGATAGAAGGCCACCGCCGCACGGAAATCGCCTTGGGGCAGCGAAGCGGGTCGTGCCGGGCTGGTGCCTCGGATGGTGTGGAGTACCGTGCCGCCACCTTGCGACCAGCCGACTACGGCGATGCGGTCCGCGCGCACGTTGGGCATGGCTTGGAGATAACGCAGCGCCGCGTAGGCATCCAACGGCCGCGCGCGATAGATGCGGGCGTCGAAGTGGGCCGGTGCGCACATTTCGCCGTGATGGCGTGGGCCCAGACTGTCCACCATCAGGACGGTGATGCCAGCCTCGTTCATGCGCTGGGCCCAGTCGCGCTCGCGCGCATTGATCTTGCCCGAGCGGCTGAACATGCCGCCGCAGCCGTGCAGAAACACCACCGCTGGATGAGTCGCTTGCGCGCCAGATGCCGGGAACAGATAGCCATCCAATTCGGTGGCGGGAGGGCCGTCGAGCGACGCGAAATGAACCGTGGTCTGGGCGTGGGCCGTAGCGATCGCCAGGGTCAGGGACGCGAGTCCGAACAGAAGGCATGCAAGCGATTTGCGCATATTCAGTCCTTGATTGCACACCGGTGCAAGCGGCTCAGTCTCCGCCCTATTTCATCACCCTGCTCGCTTGCGGCGTAAAGCCATTGCAGCGACTCCCGCCAACAGAGTAGACAGCAGAATCAGCGCCCACTCACCCAGCGTCGGAACAGGTGTAAATGACGAATCTCGTGGCACCACTGCAATCGCGCTCACCACGATCGACATGACGGAACCAGCGGTGCTCTGCCCGTCGCTGATGGAATAGGGAAAGCTGACCGTTCCGGTGTATTGCGCTGCCGGTGTGAAGGTGATCTCGCCAGTAGCACTCACGGTGACCGAGCCATTCGGCACCGCAATGGTTTGTGCAGTGCCAGTGGTGATGGTGGTGCCATTGATGCTGGTAATCTGAAGCGAGTCGCCATCCGCATCCGTGTCGTTGGCCAACGGAGTCAGTGAGATCGGTACCCCAATGGACGTGGCGTAGGGATCGGTATTGGCCACGGGCGGCGTGTTCGGCTTCGCATCGACTTGAATGGTAATCTTGGAGTTGGCGGTGCCACCAAATCCATCGGCGATGGCGTAGGGAAAGCTGACCAGTCCCGTGAACGTGGCGTCTGGCGTGAAGCGAATGGCTCCGTTGGTGTCCACGGTGATGGTGCCGTTCGCCACGGCGATGGTCTGCGCGACAGTGGGCGTGAGGGGCACGCCGTTGATGCTGGTGATGCGAAGCACATCGTTGTCCGGGTCCGTGTCGTTCGACAACGGCGTCAGCAGGATGCCAGTCGCATGGGGCGTGGTGTAGCCATCCGTATTGGCAACCGGCGGCACGTTGACGTTGGGTATCACGTTCAGCATCATCACGTTGGCATTGACCGCCAGCGGAATGCCGCCATTGTCTGTGCCGCCGTC
>CALMCS010000945.1 GCA_937862875.1 uncultured Comamonadaceae bacterium | reverse complement strand
GATTCCCCTTTTGATTAGGGAACTTCCCTGCTTCGCACTTATCATTCCTTCATGCGTCGTTTCGTTTCCATAGCATTCATCTTCTTGCTGGCCCTGCGTGGCCTGCTGGGCGACGCTATGGCGATGGGGATTGTTCCTGCGTTGGCTGGGGATGCTGCAGGGCATTCGCAGATGCAGCATGTGGGGCATGACATGGGCTCGCAGCATGCGATGGCCTCATCCTCTTCTACTTCTTCCTCGTCGTCCTCTGATCATGGCGTGGATCTGCCGCATGGGTCTGCTGGCGGGCATTGCGCGAGTGCTGCTTCTGGTGCCACTGATGCCTGTGGCGATGGGTCGCATCAGGTCACTTGTTCGGCTTGCGATATCTGTCATTCGTCGTTCCATACACCCGCGCTGTTGGACTGGAGTGCCGATGCACAGCCTGACACGCTGCAGGCGGAGCGCAGCACTGCGTTCCTGAGCGCCACCAGCGCCGAGGTTGCCAAACCACCCATTTCCTGAGCACTGATACCCGAAGTGCGTCTGCCGTTTGCCGTCGTGGGGCTTGTCCCGCGCACGGGAAGCTTGGTTCAGATGCTTCCGTTCAGTTCCTGCTCAGGAGATTTCCATGCGCATTGCGCACACCCCCTTTTATTCCGCATTGCTGCTTGCAATGGGTGCGCTGCTGAGCGTTCCCAGTGGAGCGCAAACATATACAGCACCTTCAGCCGCCGCGCATGTTCTGGACGCTGACGCACCCACGCGTCCGCTGGTGCATCAGCCGCTTGAGAACAGCGGCAGCATCGTCACCACTCCGGGCGACTGGCGCAAAGCCAATGCCGCTGTGGGTGAGTTTCCACGTGGTCATGCCGACATCGTGAAGTGGGAAGCCGCCGCTCAGCCCGGAAAGTCCGACAACGCCGGCAAGGCTGCACAGCCCGATGAGCAGGGTCACCACATGCACCACTCCCATGGAGCCAAGCCATGAACGCCCGCAGATACGCCAGCCTCACGGCCATCGCTTCGGCGCTCTTCTTGACGGGCTGCGCCAGCGTGGCACCCGATGGTTTGCGCAGCGATGTGCAACAGCAAACCCAAAACAGTCTGCCCACAGGCGCACAGCTTTCATCGTTCGACAAAGAACAGAAAGAGGCTGCACGCACGCAGGTGGCGGATTGGCTGAAAGCCCCCGTCGACGCCGACACCGCGGTGCGCATCGCGCTGCTCAACAGCCCCGCGCTGCAAGCGCAATTGGCTGACCTCGCGGCGCAGGATGCGCAGCGGGCGCAGGCCCTCACGCTGTTCAATCCCACGCTGACGCTGGGCCGCTTCACGAGCGGACACGAGCGCGAGATCGAGCGCCAACTCAGCTTCTCGCTGGTCAACGTCATCACCCTGCCCTGGCGCTCGCGCTGGCTGGGCTGGCAGATGGAGCAGGCCACGCTGACCGCATCGCAACAGGTGCTGATCACCGCCGCGCAAACCCGCCGCGCGTGGCTGCGCGCCGTTGCCGCTGAACAAGAGCTCAAGGCCAACGAGCAGATGTTCGAGGCTGCGCAATTGGGTGCCGAACTGGCGCGTCGCATGACGTCCATCGGCAACTTCAACAAGCTCGATCAGGCACGCGAACTGAGTCTTCAGCACGAAGCCGCGGCGCAGCTTTCACGCGCCCGTCTGGCCGCGCACTCCGAACGCGAACAGCTCGCGCAACTCATGGGCGTGTGGGGCCCGCAGGCCGACTTTCAGCTGCCGGCCCAGTTGCCCGCGCTGCCCAAAGCCGCGAGCGATCTGCGCTCGGGCAAGGACGCGGAACAGACCGCCCTGCGCGAACGCCTCGACCTGCGCGCGCTGCGTCGCAACCTCGACGAGACCGCAGACCACGGCGTCTGGGCCGGCGTGGGCGCGGTGTTTGGTGACATCGGTGCGAGCTACAGCCGCAACACCTCCACGGATCGCGCCACCGGTCACGACGACATCACCCGAGGCTGGGAAATCGACCTGCCGCTGCCGATTTTCGACTGGGGTGGATCTGCCAGCGCAGGCGCGCGCGCCAACGTGCAGCGCAGCGCCGCGCAACTCACCGCCACCGCCATCCAGGCGCGCGGCGAGGCCCGCACCAGCTGGCTGCGCTACCGCACCGCATGGGATCTGGCCCATCAACAGCAGACCGAAGTCCTGCCACTCGCCAAGCTGGTACAGGACGAAACCGTGCTCCGCTACAACGGCATGTTCGCCAGCGTCTGGGAGCTGCTCGGACAGGCCCGCAAGACAACGCAGGCCGTGGTCAATGCGACCCAGGCACAGCGTGATTTCTGGCTCGCCGAAGCCGACCTGAATCTGGCTCTGATGGGCACCTCGCCCGGTGGCTTCACAGCGCTCTCTGGTGCCGCTTCTGCCGCCAGCTCGACCGACAACCATTGAGGCACCCACCATGCAACGCCGCAACTTCTTTACCGCCGCCGCAGGTGCCGCCGCAGCCGTCACCGCCGCCTCCGTGAGCCGTGTCGCCATGGCCGCCCTGCCCGAACCCGCCAGCCAATCGTCGGCAGACACCGCCCCGCCGCTGACGCCGCCCAACGGCCGGCCCTACCGCCCCGTGGTCACGCTCAACGGCTGGACCACGCCCTGGCGCATGAACAACAACGTCAAGGAATTCCACCTCGTCGCCGAGCCCGTGGTGCGCGAAGTCGCGCCCGGCTTCTCGATCAACATGTGGGGCTACAACGGCCAGAGCCCGGGCCCCACGATCGAGGTGGTGGAAGGCGATCAGGTCCGCATCTTCGTGACCAACCGCCTGCCCGAGCACACCACCGTGCACTGGCATGGTCAGCGCTTGCCCAACGGCATGGACGGCGTCGGCGGCCTCACGCAGCCCCACATCCCGCCGGGAAAAACCTTCGTCTACGAGTTCGTCGCGCGCCGCCCCGGCACCTTCATGTACCACCCGCACGCCGATGAAATGACGCAAATGGCGATGGGCATGATGGGCCTGTGGATCACCCACCCCAAGGGCACCCATCCACTGATTGCCAACGTCGAGCGCGACTACGCCTTCCTGCTCTCGGCCTACGACGTGGAGCCCGGCGCGATGACCCCGCGCGTCAACGAAATGACGGACTTCAACATCTGGACCTTCAACAGCCGCGTGTTCCCGGCCATCACGCCGCTGGTCGCCAGACAGAACGACCGCGTGCGCATTCGCGTCGGCAATCTGACCATGACGAATCACCCGATTCACGTCCACGGTCACGAGTTCGAAGTGACCGGAACGGACGGCGGCCCAGTGCCCAAAACTGCGCGCTGGCCCGAGGTCACCACCGATGTCGCCGTCGGTCAGATGCGGCAGGTCGAATTCATCGCCGATGAACTGGGCGACTGGGCGCTGCATTGCCACAAGAGCCACCACACCATGGGCGCGATGGGCCACGACGTGCCGACCATGATCGGTCTCGACCACCGCGGCCTGGTCTCCAAGATCCAGAAGATCGTGCCCGACTACATGATGATGGGCGAGCGCGGCATGGCCGACATGGGCGAGATGGAGATGCCACTGCCCGACAACACCTACCCGATGATGAGCGGCACCGGCCCGTTCGGCGCGCTCGAGATGGGCGGCATGTTCACCACCCTCAAGGTGCGCAAGGACCTGGGCGCGAACGACTTCCGCGATCCCGGCTGGTTCAAGCAACCGAAGAACACCGTCGCCTACGAATGGACCGGCGCACCGCTCGACGCCAAAGCGCCGCGCCAGACCGCTCCCGGCACCGCGCCCGGCGCACCCCAGGTGCGCAAGCCAGCGGCCGACTCCGGCCACACCTCTCACCATTGATCGCGAGCACGAAAATCATGAACCATCGACTCTCATGGGCCACCGCCACCTTATGGCTCGCACTTTCCACATCGGCGTTCGCCCATGGCAACGCCGCACACGACAGCACCGCGCCAGTCGTCAAGGAACAGAAACTCTGGGGCATTGCGGGCGATGCCAACAAGGCACAGCGCACCGTCACCTTGTTGATGACCGACGACATGCGGTTTGCGCCAGACCACTTCACGGTCAAGCAAGGTGAGACCGTGCGCCTGCGCGTCGTGAACAAGGGCCAGATCATGCATGAGGTGGTGCTCGGCACGCCGCAGTCCCTGCAGGAGCATGCCGACATGATGCTCAAGTTCCCCGGCATGGAGCACTCCGAGCCCTACATGGCGCATGTCGCGCCCGCCAAACAGGAAGACCTGGTCTGGCAGTTCAATCGCACCGGAACCTTCGAATTCGCCTGTCTCATCGCGGGCCATTTTCAGGCCGGCATGCGCGGCAGCTTCACCGTCACGCAGTGACCATGACCATGACCATGAACGTCAACACAAGACCAACACCACGTTTCACCGAATAACGGAATCAGGAGCAACCACACCATGCGTACATCCACGCTCAACACCACCCGCCGCCAACTCGTCGCCGGCATTGCCGCAGCCATCGCGCTGCCCGCCCTGGCAAGCAAGCCCACCAAGATCCCGCTCGAAGTCTGGAAGGACCCGAACTGCGGCTGCTGCAAGGACTGGATCACCTACATGGAAGACAACGGCTTCGCCGTCACCGTGCACGACACCGGCAACACCGCCGTGCGCGCCAAGCTGGGCCTGCCCGCGCGTCTCGGCTCCTGCCACACCGCGCTGGTCGGTAGCTACCTGCTGGAGGGTCACGTGCCGGCCGCAGACGTCAAGAAATTGCTGGCGCAGAAACCCAAGGCGCTTGGCATCACCGTGCCCGGAATGCCCGTGGGCAGCCCCGGCATGGACGGCCCCGACTACGGCGGTCGCAAGGACCCGTACGACGTGCTGCTGGTCACCAAGAACCTCATGAACAGCGATGTGAGCACCTCGGTGTTCACCAGCTACCGCTGAGCCGCGCTCGCGCCTGACAACACACCCCAACGAGTCACCCCATGCCCATTCAAATGACCCACTCACAAGCCTCTCGCGCCCTTGCAGTCATGACCATCGCTGCCGGCCTCACCCTCGCCACATTTGCCGCGCAGGCGCAAACCATGGATCACTCCAGCCATGGCGGCCACGCTGATCACTCCGGTCACACCATGAGCGCGGCCCCAGCCCCCGCCCCAGAAGCGGCCACGGCAGCACCGAGCACTGCGGCCGATCAGCAAAAGGTCATGACCAACGGCGAAGTCACGCGTTGGAACGCCAGCACCGGCAAGGTCACCATCCGCCACGAAGAGATCAAGAACCTGGACATGCCCGCCATGACCATGGTGTTCGCACTCAAGAACCCGGATGACGGCGCGTCCTTGAAGGCCGGCGACAAGGTGCGTTTTCACGTCGAGGCGGTGAACGGCGCGCTGTTGATCACGCAGATCGAAGCGGCCGCCAAGGAATGATCGACAGGCAAGCCGCTCGGAGTCGCAATGATTCCGAGCGGCCTGCCTGCCCCGCTCACTACTTGGACGCCGTCAGCCCACGACGGCGCAGCAGCCACGCCGCACCCGGAACCAGTCCGAGCGCCAGCAGCAGTTGCGCCCAGAGGCTCAGCGTCGGCACCGGCTGGGCCTGTGGACCCACCGGCGGCACGGCTTGTGGCTCGACCAGGGCGGTCGGGTCGACGATGTTGCCATCGGCCTTCAGGTCATCATCGCCAAGGCCGCCGTCCTGCAGATCAAAGCTCACGCTCTGTCCGGACACCCGCGATGGCACGCGATACCAGTGCTTGGCCTGGTTGTCCTGTGTGCGGCCCCACTTCCACAACTCCGCGCCCTTGGGCAACGCTTGCGAATAGTCCAGCTTCACCGTCAGCGTTCCGCCGGCATCGCAACCGGCCGCGTTCAACACCAGCAGTCCGTGCGGCAGCTTGGCGCCCGCGCTTGGCATCTGCGTGATTCCCAGGCTTTGCGGCGTGACGTATTGCGGTGGCGAGGCCAGCAGACAACCCGCTCCGCCGCCCTGCAGCGTGCCCTTGACGCTGCCACCCACCGTCGGTGCCAGATCGAAATTCGAGCCGGGCACCGCCACTCTCGCCACCTTGAACGAGAGCGTTGCCGTGACCGCTGAATTCACCGCATCCGTCAGGCTCAGCACCGCATTCGCGTCACCCACTGCACCGGCAACAAAACGGCCACTGGCCAGCGCGCTGTTGATCTCTGCCGCCGTGCCCTTGAGCTGAATGCCATCCACGGCCGGATCCGCGTCCGTCACCCCCTGGACGCTGCCGTTGCTCACGCTGATGCTGAGTGTGAGCGCCGTGCTGTCGGGGTCCGCCACGCTGAGAGTCGACAGCGCATAGCTCTGACCCGGCGTGAGTGGAATCGCCGACGCAGACACACCATGGATGGCAGGCGGTTGATTGCCCACCGGTGGCGCTTCAAAGTTCAAGCCCATCACCATCGGGTTGTGGTCACTGGAGCGATAGGCCGTGGCCGCATAGTAGGCGGCGATCTGCTCGGCCGACTTGTACTCGACGTTGTAGTCGAGCACCGTGGGCTCCTCCGCATTGATGGCCCATTTCACGGCCTTTCCGACCTTGGGCAGCAGCGTGGGCGTGACGAAGATGTGGTCCAGCGAACCCCAGAGCCCATCGAACGAATACGAATAACCGTGGGTTACCTTGCTGAAACCGTTGGCCTCCAGATAGGTGACGGGATCTTCCTTGGCATAAGCGTTGAAATCTCCTACCAAAACCACGTTGGCGGTGTCGCTGCCCGTGGGCTTGGTGGCGAGCCAATCCTTCAGCTGTTGCGCCGTCTTCAAGCGTGCCGGGTTGTTGTTGCCCTGACCGTCGAGCTGGTCGTCGTTGCCACCCGTGGACAGCAGACTGCCTTTGGATTTGAAGTGATTCACCACCACGGTGAATTGCTCTTCTCCGGTCGACGTCTTAGCCGAGAAGGTCTGCGCGATCGGCACGCGCGCGCCGCCCACGTTAGGCGTGAACGCATCGTAGGTGGCCACGTTCGGAGCCGCTGCGCTGCCCACCGGGGTTACGCGGTCCTTGCGGTAGATGATGGCGACCGTGATCGCATCGGTTCCCGCGCCGGGCACCGTCGTGCCCGCACCCTGGTTGAATGGGGCCTTCACATAGTCGAAGCTCGCACCCGCGGGCAGTCCCGCACTCGCATTCATCGCATCGGTCAGCATCTTGATCGCGCTGTCGTCGCCCGAGCCGTTGTTCTGCACCTCCATCAGGCCGTAGACATCGGCATCCATGCCGCGCAGATTGGCGACGATCTTGGTCAGCTGGCGATCGCGCTCCGCGACCGTATTGGCACCGCGAATACCGATCGAATTGCCGAGCGGCGTGGTGAACACGTCCTTGGTGTTGGTGCTCGTGTCGCCCACCATGCTGAAGAAGTTGAGCACGTTGGCCGAAGCGATCTTCACCGAGGCCTTGCCCACCGCTGCCTGCAGGTCGGCAGCGGTGGGACGCTCCGCTCCCGTGAAGTTCAGTGGCTGGGTCGGCTGCAGGCGGTAGCTGGTCTGGTAGTCGGCCGGAGCGGCCTTGGCGTCGAAATACTGGTCGAGCACCCCGACGATGGAACTCACGCCATCGCCCGCCCGCAAGGTGTTGGTGGCAGACAGCGCCTGCCCATTGCGCCCACGCACGGCTTTCGGATTGGATACCGAGCTGGCGTCGTCCAGAATGATCTGGTTGCGCTGCGTCGCCTTCACATAGCTGGCGTAGCCATCCTTGCCGGGCTTGGTCACATCCGAGAACTGCGCCAGCACCGCGTCGGCCGACAAGGTGAGATCGCCGTAGCGACCGAGCGTATAGCTGTCGGTCACCACCAGTGAGCTGCCGCTCTTGGCCGAGCTGATCTGCACCAGCATGCCCTCGTAGCGCTCCCATAGGGACATGTCAGCGATCGGCAAGGTGAGCTGGATGGGCTTCGGCAGCACGCCATCGCCCAGAATCTGGAAATTGCTGACGTTCTTCAGTTCCGTGAGTTGGTTGTACTCGGTCACGTCAGCCGTCAGCTTCACGCGCTTGCCCACCGTGGCCTCGCTCACGCCCGGATTGACGGTGCCGTAGTAGACCAGCACGCCCTCCGAGGTCGCAGGATCGGCGTCATAGTTGGCCTCGGCTTCCTGCACATAAAAGCCCTTGAGGTCCGGCATGTAAGCCGTGACGATGGCATCGATCGTCACCGACTTGTCCAACAACGGAGACGCGGTGCCCGCACCTTGAATCGCCGAGATCCGCGTGATGGGAGCCTGCGCGCCGGTTGTGAATTGCAGCGCAGCACCACCCCAAGCATTGCCCACCAGATCCTTCACGGGCTGACCCGCAGCGCTCAGGCTGTAGGCGGTATTCGCCAGCAATTCAAAGCCCGGCTTGATCGTCACGCTCGTACCGCTGAAGGTGACCTTGCTGGTATCCGTCGCCGCATAGCTCGCCACAGGATTCGTATCACCGGCCTTGCGCAACTCGAACGATCCGCTGCCGGCCTGCACGGCCTCATCGAATTGCAAGGTGATGCCGCTGGTGGTGGACACACCGGTCGCATTGTTGGCCGGCGTGCTGCTGGCCAGCGTCGGTGCCGTGGTGTCCGCGCCCGCAGTCTTGATGACCAGATCATCGATCGCCATGCCGTGGCTCGAGCCCGCGCTGATGCGGGTCTGCACCCAGCGCAGCCACAGCGTCTTTCCCACGCCCCAGCCGAGGCCGCGCAGATCGCCACCCACGCCCGGCACGCGACCGGCCGCGTTGCCATCGATCGCCGTCCCGGAGGTAGTTTCTCCCGGCGCACTCCACTTAAAAATATCGCCCGCAGGTGTCCAGGTCGCCACATCCGCAAAGTTATCGCCCACGCCGAACTCCAGCGTCATGTTCTGCACGGTGGTGTTGCCGCCGTTGCGCCAGATTTCTCCGTTGAATTGGATGTTCAGCGCATCGATGCTCGCTGCCGTGTCGTTCCTGAGCGCCAATGCCATGAAGCCGGCGACCGCGTTGTTGGCCGGAGTTCCAAAGTACGCGCCGCCCGAGATGACGACACCCAAAGCGCGCTCGGTTGCCCCAGCCGCACCAAAGCTGTAGAAGCTGCCGTTGGTGGCACTTCCGGTGCCCGCAAGGTAGGTAGCGATCGCGGCCTTGTCCTTGTTGAACAGAGACCAGCCCGCCAACGTGCTGTCATTCGCCCAAGGGATCGCCGTGCCGGTTGCAGGCAGCGAATCGAAGTTCTGCGCGTAGGAGCCCTTGAACGATTCGGCGGCCAGTGCGCCCGTAGACGCCAGGCCGATCAGCAAGCCGCCAAGCAATGGCGCGCGGCTCGCTTGAAGAAAGGCCAGAGCATGTGGCCGTTGGCGAAAGAAAGAAGGAAGCGCAAGAGTCGTGGACATGGGTTCGGAATCCGGTAATGCCCGCTCCTATGAGCGAGTTGCCCGCGATTCTTGATGTGCATCGTTACGCACTCATGACCAATCCAAGTCAACTCTTGCAGCGCCCTCTTCCCCCGGTCCATTTTTCTCGTGTGCAGTGGATGCAGGTCAGCGCCTACCTGCTCCACTGAAGTGTGTACCGACTGCTGCGTCGATGCTTATTGCAGGAACTTCGGCTTCGCGTAACCCGCGAACTTGGTGTCCACCACGGTCTTGAATTCAGCCGAATGGAAGGCCTCGTACAGGTCCTTGGCCCACTGCGCGTCCTTGTCCTTGGTCTTCACCGCGGCAATGTTCAGGTAGTGGTCTGGCACCTTTTCCAGCACCACGGCGTCCTGTAGCTTCAGGCCCGACGAGATCGCGAAGTTGCCGTTGATGATGGCGTACTGCACGTCATCGAGCGAGCGTGGCAGCTGGGCCGCGTCGAGCGGTACGAACTTCAGCTTTCTCGGGTTCTCCAGCACGTCCAGCTCCGATGCCTTCAGCGGATTCACATCGGTCTTCAGCTTGATGAGGCCGGCCTGCTGCACCAGCAGCAGCGCACGTGCCAGATTGCTGGCGTCGTTCGGGATGGCGATGCGATCACCCGGCTGGGCCTCGGCCAGCGTCTTGCGCTTCTTCGAGTAGATGCCCATCGGCGCGATCGGGCCCTGGGTCAGTGCCACGAGGTCGAGCTTGCGGTCACCCTTGAACTGGTTGAAGTACACCTCGTGCTGGAAGAAGTTGGCATCGAGCGAACCGTCGGCCAGCGCCAGATTGGGCTGCACGTAATCATTGAACTCGACGAGCTTGACCTTGTAGCCCTTCTTTTCCAGCAGCGGAACGATGCCCGATTGCAGCTGGTCGATATTGGATCCAGCGGTGCCGCCGATGATGAGTTGCTTCTTCTCTGCGCTTTGCGCGAATGCGGTGGAAGTCAGGCCAAACGATGCGGCGGAAATGGCGGCGACCGACGCGGCGGCGAACAATACGGAACGGCGGGTTGCGGTGCGGCGAGGTGTCGAAGGCGAGCTCAAGTGAATATCTCCTGCTGCGCGGTGCAGCTTGTGGTGTGTCTGTCAGGTCGTCGATCCATTCACCGCCGCCTCGATGGCGTTGAAGCGTCAATGAATGAATCAGTGCATGACCGCAGTATCCCGAGAAGGCTACAGATGCACAACGAATAAATATCTCGATGCTTATATGTTCTGGGTTATGAAGATTCACCCTGCGGAATCTGCCGCCAATCACAGGCCGATGCCAGGCCGATCCCAGGGCAATCACAGCCCATTCACAGGCCAAGTCGCTGCGGTTCCCAGCCCCCGCCACACCGATCGCAGATGCCCGCCGCGCCGCCATCACATAATGTGCGACTCACACAGAAAAACAGAGACACCTTCGGGTTCAAGACATTGCAAGCGAACACAAACTCCCCGCGCGGCGCCGGCTCCATCACCGACGTTGCGGGCATTGAAGTCGGTCATTTCACGGACACCCGCCGCCCCACCGGCTGCAGCGTGGTGATCGCCCGCAATGGCGCGGTCGCCGGCGTCGATGTGCGCGGCGCAGCGCCCGGCACGCGCGAGACCGACTTGCTCGATCCGTCCAATCTCGTGCAGCAAGTGCACGCCGTGATGCTCGCGGGCGGCAGCGCGTATGGACTCGACGCCGCAAGCGGTGCCATGCGCTGGCTGGAAGAGCAAGGCATCGGCCTGAACGTGGGCGTGGGGCTTGTGCCCATCGTGCCCGCCGCCGTGCTGTTCGACCTCCCCGTGGGCAATATGAAGATCCGCCCCGATGCCAACGCCGGTTACGCCGCATGCCAGGCGGCATCCCGCGCTGCGGTCGAGCAAGGCAATGTGGGCGCAGGCGCGGGTGCCGTCGTCGGCAAGATGTTTGGATTGGCGAGCGCCATGAAGGGCGGCATCGGCACGGCCTCGATTCGCGTGGGCAAGGTCACCGTCGGCGCGCTGATTGCGTGCAACGCCGCCGGCGATGTGATCTCGCCCCACACGACTTCGCCGCTGGCCGGCGCGCGCACCGCCGATAGTTTGCGGCTGCGCGACTCGCGCCGCTCGCTCCTCCGGGGCGAGCGCCCCAGCTCCCTGTTGGCAGGCACCAATACCACCATCGGCGTGATCGCCACCGACGCCACCATCGACAAGGTGCAGGCGCACCGACTTGCCGTGGTGAGCCACGACGGTCTGGCGCGCAGCATCAACCCGGTACACACCATGAGCGATGGCGACACGCTGTTTGCCATGGGCACCGGAGCCTCTGGCGAGAATCCCGGAATGCTGCTGCTGGCCACGCTGGCCGCAGAGGTCGTGGCGCTGGCCACCGAGCAGGCGGTGCTGGCCGCGCGCTCGATCACCCTTGAAAACGGCCTGGTCTTGCCCGGCCTCGCGGACTGGAGTGCTGCACAGTGACAACCGTCGGTCAAATGTCGCGCAACGTGCGCAATCTCTTGTTGTCCATCCGCGATCTGCTGGTGTCCGCGGGACCGCTCGCCATTCTGGGCGTGGCGCTCGTGATCGGCGCGTATTGGTGGCTCAAGCCAACCCCGCCCAAAACCATCACCCTCGCCACCGGCCCCGGCCAGAGCGCGTATGAAGAGTTTGGCAAGCGCTACCAACAGGCATTGGCGGCGCAAGGCATCACCGTGAAGCTGCAGCACAGCGAAGGCTCGTCCGCCAATCTGCAATTGCTGCGCGACGGCAAGGTCGATCTGGCGTTTGTGCAAGGCGGCAGCGGCGAAATCAAACCCGACGACAGCGACGAACTGGTGTCGCTCGGCAGCCTGTTCGTGGAACCGATCTGGCTGTTCTACCGCGAAGACTCGGCCCAGCGCCTGTACAAGAAAAAGCGCCTCGACGGTCTCAGCGAAGTGCGCGGCATGCGCGTCAACGTGGGCTCGCCGGGCAGCGGTCTGCCCAAGCTGGTCGAGACCCTGCTCGACGCCAACCATGTCGAAATGAATGAGCTCAAACTCAGCGAATTGCGGCAGACGCCGGCCACCGTCGCCTTCCTCAACGGCGAGCTCGACGCCATCGTGTTCGCCTCCGCGCCCGAATCGCTGATGGTGCAGATGCTGCTGCAAACGCCCGGCATTCAACTCCTGAGCTTTTCGCAGAACGAGGCCTACAGCCGCCGCTTCCCGTTCCTCACCCCGGTCACGCTGCCGCGCGGTGTGGTCGATCTGGCCAAGAACATTCCGCCGCGCGATGTGCGGCTGGTCGCCTCCACCACCTCGCTGCTCGCGCGCGAAGAAACCCACCCGGCCCTGCTGACCCTGTTCGCGCAGAACGCGCAGACGATTCACGGCGCGGCGGGCTGGTTCAACCGCGCGCGCGAATTCCCGAGCACGCTGCACGCCGAACTGCCGATTGCCAAGGAAGCCGATCGCGCCATCAACGAGCCCGTACCCACGCTGCAACGCTACATGCCGTTCTGGATCGCCAACCTCATCGAACGCATGTGGCTGGTGCTGGGTATCTTGCTGGCCTTCATGCTGCCGCTGTCGCGCATCGTGCCGCCGCTCTACCAATTCCGCGTGCGCTCGCGCGTGTTCCGCTGGTATGGAAAGCTGCGCGAGATCGAGGACGAAATGGAAGCCGGTGAAACCCCGGCTCCCAAGCTCATCGAACAGCTCGACAAACTGGAGACGCAGGTGGAGAAAATCAGCGTGCCGCTGTCCTATGCCGATGAGCTTTACGCGCTGCGCAACCACATCCAATTGGTGCGCAAGAAACTGCTTCGCGCGGCAACCACCGCATCAGAAAAACCAGC
>CALMCS010000944.1 GCA_937862875.1 uncultured Comamonadaceae bacterium | reverse complement strand
GTCCTGCTGCAGGCCCTTGCCGTATTTGTGGCGCGGCGCGTAGCCGAGGGCCTGGTTGAACTCTTCCATGTGGATGCGCGAGCCATCGGGCAGATGGTCGAAGCGCTGCACCGCCAAAATCTCGTTGAACGGCACATGCTCGGGCAGGTCCGCCTGTTCGCGCGTGATGATCTCGGCCTCCGCCGTTTGCAGGCCCAGCGCCTTGCAGAGCTGGTAGCAGGCGTACTCGTTGGCGACGAGGTCGGGGTGCTGCAGGGTGGGCAGCTTCAGAATCACGCTGCCGGCCGCGCCGCGGCGATGCACGGTGTAGCGTCGGCCGTCCTGCACGGCGCTGAACTTGGTGATCACGCCCGGCAGCGAGGCGGCGTCCTGCACCGGAAACTCCACGAAACCGGGCTCCAGCACATCGAGGCCCTGGGTGGTGTGCCAGTAGCGGACCACCTCGGGGATGCCTTCCTGCGGCGACACGGGTTCGACCTCGAGCGCGCCCATCAAATCATGGCCGGCGGCGGCCAACAGCTCGAATTCGTCGTCGGGCGAGCAGCCGCGCTCGAGCGCCAGCCGCTCGCGGTTGTGGCCTTCGGGCAGCAGGTTCTGGAAGTAGACCGGCCAGCGGCCATCGGTGCGCACCAGTCGCGCATCGCGTGCGGACGAGAGAATCTGGCGCGTATCCACCTCGTTGCCGCCGAGATAGCTCAGCGACAGGGTGGGCCGTGCGGCGTCGGCGATGTAGTCGTCCTCGAACGAGATGCGCAGAATGTCACCGTACTGCGAGAGATAACCGATCGCCCGCCGCCCGCCACCGAGCGCGGCCGGTTGGTGCATGTACAGACGCAGATAGCGAATGGCGGTAGACATGGCGAGCGATGCCGGTCAGGTGTTGGGCTTGTCGGCCAGGCTGTCGACGATGGATGGCGGCGCGTCCGCTCCGGTCGGCTGTCCGAGGAACTTGCCGCCGGATTGAATGAAGGCCTTGAGCGCCGGCACCAGATCGGCGGGCACGGCCATCATCTGCATGCCGAGCACGCGCGACATTTCTGCGAGCGTGGAGTAGCGCGGGTCGACATCGCCGGTTTCGGTGCGCTGCACCGCCATGCGAGACAGGCCCGCTTTTTCGGCCAGCTCGGCCTGGGTCATTTTTCGCGCCTTGCGTGTGGCGACGAGGGAGTTGATCAGTGCATCAGTCATGATGACTAATATACTCTTTATTCAATAAAAGAGTATTTTTGGTTTCTTTTTTTGCGCTAACCGCCGTCAGAGGGCCGATTGCGTGCCGTCCTGCATCCAGCCAATGCGTCCCTGGGTCAGGTCATTGAGTCGCTGCACAAAACCGGCAGCCTGCGACAGCGGCATCTTGATCTTGGCGATCACCTGCGAACCGTGCGAGACATCCAGCAGCTCCGCGCCGGCCGCGTCAATCTCTCGGCGCAGTTGGCCTTCCTGCGCATAGGGCAGGGTGCACTCGAGTTCGGCCATCACTTGACGCTCGACCTTTTCGGCCTGGAGCAGCGCCTGCGCGACGCCGTCGGTGTAGGCGCGAACCAGCCCGCCCGCACCGAGCTTGACGCCGCCAAAGTAGCGCACCACGGTGGCGAGTACGCCCTCCAGATCCTGATGGCGCAACACATCCAGCATCGGCCGTCCCGCGGTGCCACTGGGTTCGCCATCGTCCACGGCAGCCGATTGCCCGCCGGCCAGCAACGCCCAGCAGACATGCGCCGCGCCCGGGTGTTCGGCACGCAAACCGTCGACCACCTTCTGCGCGCTGGCGCGATCCGCCATGGGTTGAACGCAGCCAATGAATCGGCTTTTCTTGATGATGAGTTCGCTGTGTACGGCTGATTTCAGGGTGTAGGGCATGTCGTGGGTGAGCTTAACCGACGCTTCGGGCCAAGAAACGCTCGGAGAACTTTCCACGCCATTCGTTGGACCTTGAGCAGCATCAATGCGCTTGAGGGGGAGGGCTCCTACTATTTGCTCCACTATTGACCAATGGAGTTTGCAAAAAATGAAGCAATACCTGAAATGGATCGCCATCGCCTGCGTGACCGCAGCCACAGCCCCCGCCTTCGCGGCCCCGATCTGCAACGTCGACATCGAAAGCAACGACGCCATGCAGTTCAACTCCAAGGCCATCAGCGTGCCGGCCGCGTGCAAGCAATTCACCGTCAAGCTCAAGCATGTCGGCAAGATGCCCAAGAGCGCCATGGGTCACAACTGGGTGCTGGCCAAGACGGCGGACATGCAGGGCGTTGCCAACGACGGCATCGCGGCGGGCGTCGACAAGGACTACCTGAAGGCCGGTGATGCACGCGTGATCGCACACACCAAGGTGATCGGCGGCGGCGAAACCGATTCGGTCACTTTTGCGGTGAACAAATTGAAGGCCGGCGACGACTACACCTTCTTCTGCTCGTTCCCCGGCCACTCCGGCATCATGAAGGGCGCGCTGACCCTCGCAAAGTAAGCACTGGCGCGGGTTTGCAGAGCATTCGTGCAGGGCGCGCCGAGCGGGATTGAATCCGTTGGGCGAGATCCAATCAAGGCGGCGTAGCCAGACGGTTACGCCGCCTTACTTTTTTCTCGTGAATTCTGTGGTTTCCATGTCAGCCTTTTGGGCTATTGAGACGTTAATTAACACAGAGAGTTTGCATAAGCACCTAAGCTACTCCTAGTCGAGCAAAAGCGATACCAAGCACTGTTCGGCGAACCTGGAATTTTCCACACTTACCCGCGCAATCTTGAGAGGAGTTGCCCATG
Source organism: uncultured Comamonadaceae bacterium (assembly GCA_937862875.1). GTDB lineage: Bacteria > Pseudomonadota > Gammaproteobacteria > Burkholderiales > Burkholderiaceae_C > Diaphorobacter_A. The sequence goes on along the minus strand of CALMCS010000944.1, from coordinate 1,718 downwards.
TCGTTTAGCTATATCACCGTTCCTACAGACTACGTCGTACCCCATGGCGCAGCCGGATTGTGGCTGGCAAGCGAGATGCAACCCGTAGTGGCTCCCATGCCCATGGCAGCCCCCGTGCGACTGCGCAACGGTCAGTTGCTGCGTTCGGCCTACGTAGAGCCGCCAGCAGATCTCGATCACCTCGTCCGTTCGCTGGGCGAATGGTGAACTCTGAGCGATCAGCGTCCCACGTTGGATAAAAAAGCGGGCTATAGGCCCGCTTTCGTTTTCCCGCTTGAGGTTCTCGATCGCCGTTGGGCCCACAGCTGGCAAGGGCTCCAGAGGGGCTGGAAGCGCAAAAAGCCTTGACCGCCTACAATTCTTGGCCCCCAACGGACCCCCGCACATGAACGCTCCCATTGATGTTTCCTTTTTCCAACGAGCAGCCAAACCGCTGACCAGCTACAAGCCGTACTGGGCAAAGCGCTTCGGCCCCGCACCGTTTCTGCCGATGACGCGCGCAGAGATGGATCAGCTCGGCTGGGATAGCTGCGACGTGATTCTGGTGACGGGCGACGCGTACGTGGACCACCCAAGCTTCGGCATGGCCGTGATCGGCCGCGTGCTGGAAGCCCAGGGCTTTCGCGTCGGCATCATCGCGCAGCCGGACTGGCAAAGCGCCGAGCCCTTCAAGGTGCTGGGCAAGCCGAATCTGTTCTGGGGCGTGACGGCGGGCAACATGGATTCGATGATCAACCGCTACACGGCTGATCGCAAGATTCGCAGCGACGATGCGTACACGCCCGGCGACATCGGCGGCAAGCGCCCCGACCGCGCGGCCATCGTCTACAGCCAGCGTTGCCGCGAAGCGTACAAGGACGTGCCGATCGTGCTGGGCGGCATCGAAGGCAGCCTGCGCCGCATCGCGCATTACGATTATTGGAGCGACAAGGTTCGCCGCTCGATCGTGGTCGACAGCAAGTGCGACCTGCTGCTGTACGGCAACGCCGAACGCGCGTTGGTCGAAGTGGCCCACCGCATTGCCTCACGCGAGCCGGTCGATCAAATCACCGATGTGCGCGGCACGTCGTTTTTCCGCCGTGCGTCGGAAGAGGGCTGGTTCGAGCTCGATTCGTCCACCGTGGACGAGATTGGTGTCGTCGAAGCACACATCAACCCCTACCAGACCACCAGCGAGCAGGCCGAGGCCCAAGGTCAAGTCTGCTCCAAGGACGACGCCGAAGCCGCCGACGCGGCTGCCAACAAGAGCAGCAACGAGCAAACCATTCAGTTCATGCCCAACCCGGCGCTGCGTGGCAAATCCAAGAGCAAGATGCCTCCGCGCGATCGCACGGTGCTGCGTCTGCCAAGCTACGAAGAAGTCAAGAGCGACCCGATTCTGTACGCCCACGCCAACCGCGTGCTGCATCTGGAAACCAATCCTGGCAATGCACGCGCATTGGTGCAAGCCCACGGCGAAGGCACGACCGCACGCGACGTGTGGATGACTCCACCGCCCATTCCGCTGACCACCGCCGAAATGGATTGGGTGTTTGGCCTGCCGTACGCACGCAGCCCACACCCCAGCTACGCGGACGCCAGCGGCAGCCACGATGGCGAGACCAAGATCCCGGCCTGGGAGATGATCCGCACCTCGGTGAACATCATGCGCGGCTGCTTCGGTGGCTGCACCTTCTGCTCGATCACCGAGCACGAAGGCCGCATCATCCAAAGCCGCT
>CALMCS010000943.1 GCA_937862875.1 uncultured Comamonadaceae bacterium | reverse complement strand
GCCGTGCGCGTGGTGCACTTGCCCACCGGCATCGTCGCCGAATGCCAGGACGGCCGCAGCCAGCACAGCAACAAGGCCAAGGCCCTGCAAGTGCTGCAGGCCCGCATCCAGGAAAAAGAACGCAGCGAACGCGCCGCCAAGGAGGCTGCGCTGCGCAAGGGCCTGATCGGCTCGGGCGACCGCTCCGACCGCATCCGCACCTACAACTTCCCGCAGGGCCGATTGACCGATCACCGCATCAATCTCACGCTCTACAAGCTGCTGGCGATCATGGAAGGCGATCTCGGCGAGGTCCTGCAAGCCCTCGCCCACGCCCGCGAAGCCGAGCAGCTCGAAGAGCTGGGCCTGAACTGAGCGCCGCGCTGTGAGCACCGAGCACCACATTCCCCCTCTCACCGTCGCCCAGGCATTGCGCGAGGCCCAGGGCAAAGGCCTCGAGCGCATCGACGCACAGATGCTGCTGCTGCATACCCTCGGCCAGCCCCTGAACCACCGGGCGTGGCTGCTCACGCACGACACCGACCCGATGACCGCCGAATCGCTAGCGCAGTTCCGGGGCCTGTACGAACGGCGTCTGGCGGGCGAGCCCACGGCCTATCTCACCGGCGTCAAGGAGTTCTGGGGACTGCCTCTGCAGATTGACGCCCGCGTGCTCGACCCGCGCGCCGACACGGAGACGCTCGTGTCCTGGGCACTGGAAACCATCGCCCCGATCGCACAACCGCGCATCGTCGACCTCGGCACCGGCAGCGGCGCCATCGCACTCGCCATCCAGTCCGAACGACCCGACGCCACCGTGCTCGCCATCGACGCCAGCGCCGACGCCCTGGCAGTCGCCCAAGCCAACGCCGAGCGACTGCAGTTGCCCGTGCAATTCGCCCAAAGCCATTGGCTGCAGAACGTAGTGCAAGGCCCGTTTGACCTGATCGTCAGCAACCCGCCCTACATCGCCGCCGCCGACCCGCATCTGGCCGCCCTCACCCACGAGCCGCTGTCCGCCCTGGCCAGCGGCGCAGACGGCCTGGACGACATCCGCACCATCATCGACGAGGCGCGCACGCAGCTGAAGCCTGCGGGCTGGCTGCTGCTCGAACACGGCTGGGACCAATCGGCAGCCGTTCAGCAGCTGCTGAACGAAGCCGGCTTCAGCGACATTCAAAGCAAAGCCGATCTGGCAGGCATCGCCCGCTGCACCGGCGGGTCCATGAAGCCCTGAACGCGGCCGGCCCTACCCCCTCCATCGCCACATTTCGGACATTACCCGCACAACTTGACTTACCCAGCTTGTGCAGAGGTTGCCCGGCAGTGGAATAATCAAGCCATCGCACCTGAGTCCACCCACTGGACCCAAGACGCATCACCACAGGAGTAGTTACACATGAGCGACGTACAACAACGCATCGACCAACTCGTCAAAGGCAGCGACATCGTGCTGTTCATGAAGGGCAACGCCAGCTTCCCAATGTGCGGCTTCTCTGGCCGTTCCATCCAGATCCTGAAAGCCTGCGGCGTGGACCCACGCAACGTCACGACCGTGAACGTGCTGGAAGACCAGGAAATCCGCCAGGGCATCAAGGACTACAGCCAGTGGCCCACGATTCCACAGCTCTACGTCAAGGGCGAATTCATCGGTGGCTCGGACATCATGATGGAAATGTATGAGTCGGGCGAACTGCAGCAAGTGCTGACGGGTCAAGCGCAAGCCTGATCTGCGCTTCGACGCTGAATGACATGGCCGCTTTCGAGCGGCTTTGTTGTTTCTGGGGCTTAGTGGTACTTGCCCACGGCTCAGCCACCGCTGCTTTCAACTCTTCACAAATAGACATCCCCAGTCTTCGGTCTGCTTGCGTCGCCTCAAGTACTCAAGCCACTCAGTTTCCTAGCATCCCCTCCATTCAATGCAATGGAGAGGGATGACTATGAGCGGTAAACCAGCGGCCAAAAATCGTACTTGGATATGGTTCAACTCATCAGATGAGGATCTGAGGTGCTTCCTGCTAATAGGCATTAGAGACATAATAGCCACATTAAAAAAT
>CALMCS010000942.1 GCA_937862875.1 uncultured Comamonadaceae bacterium | reverse complement strand
TGCGTGCACGGCTTGCGGGTCGCCGCTTCGACATGCTGTTTGTGAACGCGGGCACCGTCAACGAGCATCAGGACGAGACCATCGCCGAGGTCTCCACGGAAGAGTTTGTGCGCGTCATGGTCACCAACGCGCTGAGCCCCATGCGCGTGGTGGAAGGCTTGCAAGACCTGGTTTCAGAGCAAGGCCTGATTGGCGTGATGTCGTCCGGGCAAGGCAGCATCAGCAACAACCAAAAAGGCGGGCATGAGGTCTATCGCGGAACCAAGGCCGCACTCAACATGTACATGCGCAGCTACGCGGTCCGCCATGCAAACGACCCACGCGCTCTGGTGCTCATGGCACCCGGCTGGATTCGCACCGATCTGGGCGGAGCCGCTGCACCGTTTGGGGTGGAAGAAGCGATTCCGGAAGTGGTGGAGACGTTGATTTCTGAGCGAGGAAAACCAGGGCTGCGGTATATCGACCGGCATGGGAAACCAATTCCCTGGTAGAAAATCAGTTAAGCCACTGCCGTATCGCGATTCTTGCTGTGCGCCCAGCCCCACATCGCGGCGCCCGCGATGATCATCGGCAGGCAAAGCCATTGCCCCATGCTCATGCCAAACGACAGGATGCCGAGGAAATCATCGGGCTCGCGGAAGTATTCGGCGATGAAGCGGAAGATGCCGTAGCCCATCAGGAACGCGGCGGAGACCTCGCCCAGTTTGCGTGGCTTGCGGGCGTAGAGCCACAGCAGTACGAACAGCAGCAGGCCTTCCATCAGGAACTGATAGATCTGCGAAGGGTGGCGCGGCATCATGGAGTTGCTTTGCGGGAACACCATGCCCCAGGGCAGATCGGGGTTGGAGAAACGACCCCAGAGCTCGCCATTGATGAAGTTGCCGATCCGGCCCGCGGCCAGCCCCGTGGGTACGCAGGGGGCGATGAAGTCGGTCACCTCGAGCCAGGGCTTCTTGCGGGAATGGGCAAACCAGAGCATGGCGCCAATCACGCCCAGCATGCCGCCGTGAAAGCTCATGCCGCCTTGCCACACGAAGAAAATCTCCAGCGGGTGGCTCAGGTAGTAGCCTGGCTTGTAGAACAGGCAGTAGCCGATTCGGCCGCCCACCACCACGCCCATCACGCCTAGAAACAGAATGTCCTCGACGTCTTTGCGGGTCCAGGCCTGATCGCCCTTCATGGACGCGTAGGGCTCGTGGCGCAGGCGGCGTGTTCCGAGGAACATGAACAGGCCAAACGCGACCAAATAGGTAATGCCATACCAATGAATGGCAAGCGGCCCGATTTGCAGGGCGACGGGGTCAATGTGCGGGTACATCAGCATGGGTGGCATTTTGCCGCATGGCCAGAGCACACAGAGTCAACGGGAATTGTGCGGGGGTTCCTGCTGCTGGCAGAAGTGGTAAAAGTGGCAGAAATTATGGGAACAATGTCCTTGCTGCCACATCGAAAGCCGCGCAAACTTCGTCCCATGCCTACCCCACTCAGCCGCTCCAACGCCTCCAACACCGCCGCGCACCGCGCCAGCGAGGGCCATCTCATCGTCTGCGCTGCATTCGATGGAGCCATGAGCCTCGACATTACCGGGCCGATTCAGGTGTTTGCGACCGCCAATGAGGTGTGCGCCAAACAGGGGCTGAAGCCCTGGTATCGCACGCAACTGGTCAGTACGCAGGGCGAAGTGATCCACACCTCGAGCGGCCTGCGCCTGCTGGCCGATGCCCGCCTGCAGACGCTCAAGCCGCCGCGCAACTGCACCGTGTTGATTCCGGGAGGCGATGGCGTGGACCAGGCGCGGCTCGATGGCGCGCTGCTCGACTGGCTCAGGCGCACCGAGCCCAAGGTGTTGCGCATGGGTTCGGTCTGCTCCGGCGCGCTGGTGCTGGCGAGCGCGGGCTTGCTGGATGGCCTGCAGGCGACCACGCATTGGTGCCGTATCAACGAGCTCCGGGCCCGGCATCCGGACATTGCGGTGGACAGCGATCGGCTGCACACCTTCGATGCCGACCATAGCGTCTACCGCCATCTGTTCACATCGGCGGGCGTGACCGCCGGGATTGACTTGGCGCTCGCGCTGGTGGAGGCCGATCTGGGCCGCGCCACGGCGCTGGCTGTGGCCCGCCAGTTGGTGATGTTCATGCGCCGGCCCGGTGGTCAGGCGCAGTTCAGCCCCTTGCTGTCTGCGGAAACCACGCAGGCACCACGGCTGGAGAAGCTGCTGGACTGGATTCCCGGCCAGATCGGCTCCGATCTGGGCGTGGAACAACTCGCGGCCCAGGCCTGCCTGCCGCCGCGGACGCTGGCTCGCGTGTTTCAAAAAGAGCTGGGCACCACGCCCGCCAAGTATGTGGAGCGGGTGCGCGTCGAAGCCGCATCCGCCCTGCTCGGCCAACAGCAGGCATCCGTCGCCACGGTGGCGCGGCTGTGCGGCTTTGGCCATCCCGAGAACCTGCGCCGCAGCTTTCACCGGCATCTGGCGGTGAGTCCGCAGGCGTTTGCGGAGCGCTTCGGCACGCGCTGAACCTCCCCGCTTCACCTTCTGAGTCGAGTTTCCATGAACCGCGCCAAGTAGCGCTGTGGCTTTGCTACGCCCATTTTTTACAAAAAAGGAAGGTCCATATGATCCTGCGCCGCTACCCCCAACTCGCCGTGCTCAGTCTGGCACAGGCGTTGTACTGGTCGTGCTCCATCATCGGCATCGCGCTCACGGCGTTGATTGGCCAACGGCTGAGCCCATGGCCCGTGCTCGCCACCTTTCCGCTCGCGCTCCTGGTGCTCGGCAACCTGATGAGCGTGGGCGCACTCGCACGCTGGATGCAGCAACTCGGCCGCAAACGCGGTCTGCAACGTGGCGCGGCGTTCGGGATCGTGGCCGGTTTGCTCGCCGCACTGGCGGTGCACCTGCAAAGCTTTGCGCTGTTCTGCGCGGCGATGGTGCTGCTGGGCGTGTACCAGGCATCCGCCGGGTTCTACCGCTTTGCCGCGCTCGACGGTGTGGATGCACAGTACAAAGGCCGCGCCACCGCTTATGTCGTCGCGGGCGGTATTGCAGCGGCGCTGTTTGCTCCGAGCATCGCCATGCATGCCGTGCACTGGCTCGCCACGCCCATGGCCGGTGCCTATGCCTTCATCGCCTTTCTGGCACTGTGCGCCCTGTTGCTGCTGCAATGGTTGCCACAAAGCGAATCGGTTGCACCTGCCCCAACGACCCCATCGGCCCCACCCCAACCCATCGCCGCATCAGACATGCGCCGCGCACTCTGGGCGCGCCCTGCCATTCGCCAAGCCCTGCTCGTCACCGCCTGCGGACACGGCTTGATGATTCTGGTGATGAACGCCACACCGCTCGCCATGCACCACCACGGGCACACGCTGGCCATGTCTACCGATGTCATCCAATGGCATGTGCTCGGTATGTTTGCGCCTTCGCTGATTGCGGGCACGCTGCTTGATCGTTTCGGTGCCAAGCCCGTGGCGTGGGCGGGTGCTGCGCTGCTGGCTGCGAGCGCGGCAATGGCGCTGAGTGGGTTGGCCGCCACACAATTTCTCATCAGCTCCCTGCTGCTGGGCGCGGGATGGAATCTGATGCTGCTGGCGGGCACCACCATGCTGACGGCTGTCTATGAACCCAACGAGCGCGTCGTGGCACAACCGATGATGGAATGGAGCAACAACGCGGTTGCCGCCCTGATGTCCTTCAGCTGCGGCGCCCTGATGCAGACCCTTGGCTGGCAGGCCATCAACTGGTTCGCGCTGGTCGTATTGGCGTTCGTGGCATGGTGGCTCGCCAAGCCTGTGAATGCGACTAAGAATCAGACGTCGCAGCATGCCACTTGAAACAGTGTCTCTAGGTACTTTCCATGTGTGTTGTACGCGGTCATACTTGCGTTTTCCGAACCGAACAAAACACCAAGAAAGAACCACACCATGCAAGGCCACCCCGACGTCATCGAATGCCTGAAGGACCTGCTGCGCGGCGAACTGGCGGCGCGCGACCAATACTTCATCCATTCCCGCCAGTACGAAGACCAGGGCTTTGTGCGCCTGTACGAGCGCATCGGCCATGAAATGGAAGAGGAAACCGCCCACGCAGACGCCATCCTGCGCCGCATCCTGATGCTGGGCGGCACACCCAACATGCGCCCCGACGAGTTCGAACCCGGCGCAACCGTCGTGGAAATGCTCGAGAAGGATCTGGAAACCGAGTACCTGGTCCGCGCCAACCTGCGCGCCGGCATGGCCCTGTGCGAGACCCACCAAGACTACGTGAGCCGCGACATCCTGCTGCTGCAACTGCGCGACACCGAAGAAGATCACGCCTACTGGCTGGAAAAGCAGATCAATTTGATTGGGCAGATTGGTCTGCAGAACTATCTGCAGACGCAGTCTTCGCCTACCGCCGCGTAAGACGCCATCCCACCGCCTGGCAACCGGCGTTTCAACGACAAAGGGCACCCATCGGTGCCCTTTGTGCGTTCTGTGCGTTGAGTTCCCGTGCTAAGAGAACCGTGTCATCAGCGCTTGCTTTTCGCCGGTGCAAACAGTCGACGACGGTAGCCCACAGCCAACATCACAGCGCCCAGCACCCACAGCATCGAGTCGCGCAGTCCGGGAACGGGCGTGAGTGAATTGTCGCGTGGACCGGGAGCAGCGACCGAACGCAGATACCACGCCTCTGGATTGCTGGCGTCGACACTGCCGCGATACAGCATGTACTCGTACGCTCCTGCAAAGAGGCGGTTCGCGAGCGCAAAGGAACCCGGCGCGGTGGTCGCGCCGTTGAGTGCATCGACCACCAGAATGCCGTTGCCCGTCGTCAGCGCACCGAGGCCGTCGGTGTTGGTGATATTCAGGGTGCTCTTGCCCGTTGCCGTACCGCCATCGATAGCCAGCACGTCCGAGGCCGAGCCATCCACGCCCAGGAAGGTGTTCATCACCAACTGACCGCTCACGCCGATGTAGCTGGTATTGCTCAGTCGGCTATAACTCGCCGGTGGCCCCGCAGGATGCACCCACGTCACGACACCGCCATTGGTCACGGCACCCTTCACGGCGCCGCCCAGCGAGTGGTTCATGGAGGTGCCGGGATCGATGCTGACATCTCCGGAAATCTTGACCTCGGGTTGCAGCGTGACCTTGGCGGCATTGCGCAGCAACAAGCCTTGCAGGCTGCCGTCCGGATTGGTTCCGGTTCCCGTGTTGAGCAGCGAGTCGGTCAGCTCGGTCGGCGTGCCGTCGAGCGTGATGGTTTGCCAGTTGAGAATGGTGGCGCCTGCGCGTGTCAGGGTGCCGCCTTGGAAGGTGAGTTTGTTCGTGCTGGTGGTCGCCCCCAACAAGTCGACTCCGTATAGCGAGTCGCCCCCGTCAATATCCGATGTGGGGTCGCTGATGACA
>CALMCS010000941.1 GCA_937862875.1 uncultured Comamonadaceae bacterium | reverse complement strand
GACATCTGCTGACCTTAACGGTTGCAGGTGTTGCACTTCACATTTGAATCCGCCCCTCTATATGGGTAAACACTGAATTTCTCGCCGAAACAACGACATGCAAGTATTTCTATAAGCAGTGAAAAGCGGCAGCCGGGGAAAACGATAGGTGCAAAAAAACCAACGCCCTCCGAATTTCGAGGGCATTGGTGCGCGAGATCAAAGGGGTATCCGGACGTATCGTTCCGGCGCTGACTTCAGCGCTTGGGAGGCGCCTTGGCAGCGGCGACGGTCGAGGACATGGGCGGCGTGTCCTGCACGACCCAATCCACCAGGGCGTGCAACGCCGGGCGCGCGCCTGGGGCCAGTGGATGGTTGATGATGCCCACCAACACATAGCGCTTGCCGCTCGTCGAATTCACAACGCCAGCCAGCGCCGTGACATCCCGCAGCGTGCCGGTCTTCAGATGCGCCATGCCCTTGGAACTGCTGGTGTTGACGCGCCGCATCGTGCCGTCGACACCGACGATCGGGAGCGACGAGAGCAATTCCGGCATTTGCGGCGAGGCCCAGGCGGTCTGCAGCATGGCGGCGAGGCCTTGCGCCGTCACGCGTTCATCGCGGCTCAGGCCTGCGCCGTTTTCCCAGACGGGGGCCGGCACCTGTGGCCAGCGGCTGCGCCACCACTGGTTCATCGCCTGCCGACCCGACTCCCACGTGCCGCGGCCGGTCGCCTGCAGGCCCATCGTGAGAAACAGCTGCTGCGTCATCACGTTGTTGCTGTATTTGTTGATGTCGCGCACCACCTCGGCGAGGCTCGGGGACTTGGTGGCGAAGACCGGTTTCAGGCCGACCGGCACCTTGCCGTCGTGGACCGAGCCGGTGATCTTGCCGCCGAGCTCGCGCCACATGCCCTCGATCGCCCGGGCCGCAAAACCGTCGGGATCGGCGGGGGCCACGGCCCATTCGCGCTCGCCGCAGGTCTGAGGAAAACTGCCGGCGAAGGCAATGCGCGCGGGCTCACCCAGCTCGGCCTTGAGTGCCGTCTGCCAATCGCCGCAGGCCGTGGCTGCGGGAGCCAGGGCCACGGTTTGTGGCAACTGCATCGAGCCCATCGGCGGCTCATAGCTGATGCGCGCCACACCGGCGGCCACATCCGGCACAAAGCGCATGTTGACCGCCTTGTAATTGATCAGCAGCGCATCGGGGGCGACGTTGTACGGACGCCATGGCTCGCCATCGAAGCTCGCGGCGTTGCGCGGCGGAAGGTCGAACGCCGAGCGATCCAGCACGATGTCGCCCAGAATCACCGTCACGCCCATGCTGCGCAGGCGGCGCATGGTCAGCCACAGGCGCTCCACCACGAGCTGCGGATCGCCCTGACCTTGGATGTAGACATTGCCGCGCAGCGCGCCGTCTTGCAATACCCCATCCATGAACACCGGGGTGTCCCATGAAAACGCGGGGCCGAGCAAATCCAGCGCCGCGTAGGTGGTGACCAGTTTCATCACCGACGCCGGGTTGACGGCCTCGTCCGCGCGGAACGACAGCTTGGTGCCCTTGGCGGAGTCGAGCTCCACCACCATCGCCGACAGCGCCTCGCGCGGGACCTTGGCACGTTGCAGGGCGGCGTCAACAGAGGCGGGCAGCATCTGCTTGGAGAGCGTGGCCGGGGCGGCGGGGGCCGCAGCGGGCTGTCCGGTCTGCGCGCTGGCGGGAAGGCCGAGCCCCACCACAAAGGAGCAGGCGAGCGCGCCGAGGCACGCAGACATTCGCCGGTCCGTCGCGGCAGAAGCAATAAATTTCAGGAGCATCCTGCAAGTCTATGATTTATTGGTGTTTGCGGCCATCTGGCTGCGAAAAACCCATGGAATGCCCGCCGAAGGATAATGTCAGGTGGCCTCGTTCTCCGAAGCGCCCTTTACCCGTCTGCCTGCACACCCCATGAATTTCCTCGCGCTCGACACCAGCACCGACATCCTTTCCATCGCCGTTCAGCAAAGCGACGGCGAAGTGCACGAGCGCAGCGCGCCCGGAGGTGCCAAGTCGTCTCCCACCATGATTCCTGCGATTCGCGAGCTGATGGCTGAGACCTCGCTCACGTTCGATACGTTGGACATGATCGTGTTCGGGCGCGGCCCGGGCTCGTTCACCGGACTGCGCACCGCCTGCTCCGTCGCCCAGGGCTTGGCCTTTGGCGCCCGACAGGGTCTGGGCGTACCGGTTCTGCCGGTGGATTCCCTGCTGGCCGTGGCGGAAACCGCCCGCGTCGAGCACCAGGTCACACGCGTGCTGGCCGTGCTGGATGCCCGCATGAACGAGGTCTACTCCTGCGCCTACGAGTGGGACGAGGCAACGGCTCAGTGGCGCAGCCTGGGCGATTTCGAACTGCTCGCACCCGAAAGCCTGCAGGTGCCGGACGGCTTTGTGGTCGCAGGCAACGCCAAGGCCGCCTACGAAGACCGACTCGCGCCGCACGCCACCCATGTGCTGGCACTGCCCAGCGCCAGCGCGATGCTGCGCCTTGCACCGACGCTGCTGGCCGCAGGCATGGCGGTTCCGGCCAGCGAGGCGCTGCCGCTCTATATTCGCGACAAGGTGGCGCAAACCACCGCCGAGCGCGAAGAAATCAAGCGTCTGGCGCTATTGGAACAAGCAGTGCAAGCGGTACAAGCAGCGCAATCTGCTCCAGCGCCCGCGAGTGAGTCCAAGTAAAAGGCCCTGAGTCCTTCATACAACAATAGAAGCCAATTCTCACTCCCGCCTCTACACTCGAGCCTCATGAGCGCCCATCCGACAAGCCCGCCCAATGAAGCGGCCGATCTGCAATTCGAAACCCTGACCCTGTCGCGGGTCGACGCCCTGCTGATCGTGGAGCAGTGCGCGTACACCCATCCGTGGACGCGCGGCAACTTCATCGACGCGATGGCCTCGGGTTACCAGATTCAGCTTCTGCTGCGAGGCGACGACGTGATCGGCTACTTTGTGGCCATGCAGGGGGTGGACGAAGTGCATCTATTGAACATCACCGTCGCACCGACCCACCAGCGCCAAGGTTGGGCCCATATTCTGCTGGACGCACTGGTCCTCTGGTCGCGCTCGCAAAACGCACAATGGCTGTGGCTTGAGGTGCGGACGAGCAATATGCGCGCCCGCGAGGTTTACGAAAAATTCGGCTTTCGCCGCGTGGGGGAGCGCAAGCGCTACTACCCAGCCGACATCGGCGAACGCGAAGACGCCATTGTCATGAGCGTCAAACTATGAGTCTCCAACTGGACGCACGCCAACGTGCCATGCTGCAAGAGATGGGCATCACCATCTGGCAGCCCGCTGAAAAGGCACCGGCCCGCACGCCGATGTCGAAATCGGCGCTGTCTCACGAGAGCAGCGCGCCAAGACACTCGGCAACCAACACCGCCGTGCTGAATCCACCGGTCGCTGCGCCCCTGCAGGCCCCTGTGGCTGCACCGGCACCGGCTCCCGTGGTCGCTCGTGCAGCGCCTGCCCATCCAGCCCCGGCACCATCCACTTCTGCAAATGCGGCCGCTGCCGGAAATGGCTCGCAGCTGCGCGCGCCGCAACTGCTGTATCCGAATGTCGACGCCAGCCAGACGCCAGCGGGGCTCGGCTCCAGCTGGCTCGTGATTCTGGAAACCGCCACCCCCGACGAGCCCTTTGGCGGCGACTCCGGCAAGCTGCTCGACAACATGCTGCGGGCCATGCAGTTGCACCGCCATCCGCGCACCTATGCGTGCGTGCTGGCCCGCAACAACCCGGCAGACGGTGGTGGCGGTGGTGGTGCTCAAAGCGAGGCCCGCGCTGAAACCACCTTGACGCAAGCCATCGCCGAGCTGCGCCCCGACATGGTATTGATTCTGGGATTGGGCGCGGCGCGCGCCATTCTCGACAGCCGCGAGCCGCTGGGTCGATTGCGTGCCGTACCCCATCAACTGGCCGACGGCACGCCCGCCGTGGTCAGCTACGATCCCGCCTATCTGTTGCGTGCACCCGACGCCAAGGGATCGGCCTGGGCAGACCTGTGCCGTGCGCTGGCAGTGGTGCGCAAGAGCGCTGCGACGTAACCCACCCGGGACTGTTGTCATCTTCCTGTCGTCCAATCCGGCAGGCCGATGCCATAATCCGAAACTGAATTTTTTGGAGAAAGCTCCGTGGAAACCTACCCCAGTTGGTAGCTTTCAACTCCCGCCGTGCCGAGGGTTGAAAGCGTGCCGCCCCGCCCTCACCCCCCTCGCTCGCACAATGAATTTTCGGGAATGAATGAGCCATGCTCAACATCTTTACGCTCGCCAATGGCCGACTGGTCCAGGAAGAAATCGAATCGCTGGAAGAACTCACGCGATTCCAGCCGATCTGGGTGGATCTCGAGTCGCCGACCGTCGAAGAAAAGCGCTGGGTCAAGCAACATTACGGCCTGTCGATTCCCGAAGATGCGACCGACGATGACCTCGAAGAGTCCGCGCGCTTCTACGAAGAGGACAACGGCGAGCTGCATATTCGCAGCGACTTTCTGGTCGACATCGACGACGACCCACGCGCCGTGCGCGTCGCCTTCATCCTGAACCTGGTCAACGACTCGCTCAAGAGCAAGGGCGTGCTGTTCTCGATCCACGACGATGACGTGCCGGTGTTTCGCCTCGTGCGCCTGCGTGCCCGCCGCGCCCCCGGCCTGATCGAAGACGCCAAGGAAGTGCTGCTCAAGCTGTTCGATGCGGACGCCGAGTACTCCGCCGACACGCTCGAAGGCATTTACGACGAATTGAAGCTGGTCAGCACCCAGGTGCTCGCCGGCGATGTGACCGACGCCAAGGCCAGCGAAGTGCTGGCCGCGATCGCGCGCCAGGAAGATTTGAACGGCCGCATTCGCCGCAACATGCTGGACACGCGCCGCGCGGTCAGCTTCATGATGCGCGCCAAGATGCTCAACGCCGAGCAGTTCGAAGACGCGCGCCAGATTCTGCGAGACATCGAGTCGCTCGACAACCACACGGCGTTTCTGTTCGACAAGATCAACTTCTTGATGGATGCGACCGTCGGTTTCATCAACATCAACCAGAACAAGATCATCAAGATCTTCTCGGTGGCCAGCGTGGCCCTGCTGCCACCTACGCTGATCGCCAGCGTGTACGGCATGAACTTCAAGTACATGCCGGAGCTGGAGTGGGAGTATGGCTATGCCGTGGGTATCGCGCTGATGTTCTGCAGCGCAGTGATTCCCATGCTGTACTTCCGCAAACGCGGATGGCTGAAGTGACCCCCCCTGAGGCGCTTTGCGCCTTCCCCCCGGGGGGGACACCGCCTTCGCCGCGAGGCGGCTCTTGCTTGGCGGTTGCTGGTATCGGCCGCGCGGGGGTTTTGGCCGTTGGCCGTTGGTCGTTAGTCGTGTGGCAACGCT
>CALMCS010000940.1 GCA_937862875.1 uncultured Comamonadaceae bacterium | reverse complement strand
GGTGGTACCGCATCGGTGGGCTGTGATGCCTGGAAGCGGCGATCCCTTTGGGTGCTTGCGCCCCCCGGTACAGGCGTTGACGGCGTGGATGCGGACCGGGCGTAGACCGCTTCGGCTGGCTCTTCCGCTTCTTCACGGGCATCGCCAGCCAAAGGAGGTAGCCCTGCTGCCGCATGCGTGATGGCTGCATCGGCCTCGTTGATCGCCTGAAGACTGGGAGTTGCTTCGTCGTCGTTCGGCGCGGGTACCGCTTCTTCGGACGGTGCCTCGGCTTCGGCGGCTTGGCGTTCCCGGTCCTTTTCGAGCAACTCGGTCAACGCGGCATGCACGCGTTCCAGCGTGCCGCCCGGGTTCACCCACCAGTCGGTGGACCAGATGCGAACGATCTCCCAGCCCAGGCCGCGCAGGACCTGTTCGCGCAGTTTGTCCCGGTCACGCGCGGTAGCAGAGCGGTGGTAGGTCGCACCGTCGCATTCCACCCCCGCAAGGTAGCGACCCGCAAAATCCGGGTGCACCACGCCCAGGTCCACGCGGAACGACGAAGCGCCGATCTGGGTGTGCACCTGCCAACCTTTGCGGCCCAGTGCCGTGGCCACGCCGGCTTCGAAAGGACTCTCAAAGTCGCCCTGACTGCCGTGGTGCGCTTCTGCCAGTGCGCGTGGCCCGATTTCTGCAAACTCAAGGAAGTGCTTCAGGTCGCGGACGCCGTTCGCCTTGGTGCGAGACAGGTCCATCTGCTCGCCGCGCAGGCTGGAGAACACCCGCAGTTCGTGCCGTGCGCGCGTCACTGCCACATTCAGGCGTCGCTCGCCGCCGTCGCGGTTCAGTGGGCCGAAGTTCATTGACACGGTACCGGCCATGTCCGGCCCGTAGGTGATCGAAAAGTACATGATGTCGCGCTCGTCGCCCTGCACACTCTCCAGGTTCTTCACGAACACCGGTTCGAGTTCCATTTCGGAAAAGTAGGGCTCCAAGCCAGGGTCTTTACGGCGCTCATCGTCCAGCAAGTCTTCGATCAGTCCCTGCTGTTCAGAGTTGAATGTCACCACACCAATGGTCAGACCGGACTCCCGGAAGCCCGGGCGCTTGAGTCGGCTCACCAAATCAGCCACCAGAGCCTGGGCCTCTGGTTGATTGATGCGGGCACCGCCTTTTTCATAGCGCCCCTTTACCAAGTGAAAGCTGACAGCACGGTCGTCGGTGACAGGCGACGGAAACGTGACCAATCCACCTCCGTAGTAGCGGTGGTTGCTGAAGGCGATAAGGCTTTCATGGCGCGAGCGATAGTGCCAAGACAGGTTGCGCGTGGGCAGGCTGGCACCCAGACACTCGTCGAGGATGCTTTCCAGGTCGCCTTCCACGACGTCGTCGTCACCGTCGGTGCTGTCGCTGCGGCCGAAGAAGTTGGTGGGTGGCAGTTGTTTCGGGTCGCCCACCATCACCACCTGCTTGCCGCGGGCCATGGCACCGATGGCGTCCCACACCGGGATTTGCGAGGCCTCGTCGAACACCACCAGGTCGAAGTTGCTGGCCTCGGCCGAAAGGTACTGCGCGATCGACAGCGGGCTCATCAGCAGGCAAGGGGTCAGTCGTAACACCACCGACGGAATCTCTTGCAGCAGCTGGCGCAGCGGTTTGTGTTGCTTCTTCTTGGTGATCTCGTGGCGCAGGATGCCCCACTCGCTGTTGCGTTGGATGCTGTCGGTTGCCGGCAGGTTGGCGCACAGCTTGGCGCGAATCCACTCGCGGGACACTTTGGTGAATTCGTCATCCAGAGCGCGGAACTCTTTGATGCGAAGTTCGTGCTCAGCGGAGACAAATCGCTTGAGAACCTCGTCTTCGTCCACGGCTTCGGCCAGCCACCAGCGGGCGTAGTTCACTTCGAATGCGGTGGGCACCTGCGCTGGGGTCACGTCACCCACCTCGATCGCGCCCACCAGTGCCGGGAGTCCTGCATTGCGTGCATCGACCTGAACGTGGCGCCAGGCGCACCATGCGTGCAGGCCGTGGTGATTTGCCTCTAGTTGCACCGCCGTCTCAGCCAGCTCTACGGGCTCAAGGTCTGCGAACGCGCGGCGGACGGTATCTGGTTGCGCGGCGTTGTTGCAAAACTGGTCTGTCGCACTGTTGAGATCTGTCAGCTTCGCCATGACGCCGTGGCAGGCGTGCCCAATCACGCCTGAGTCACCCAGTTCAGAGCGACGCGTTGCCAGCGCCTGATGCAAGCTGCGACGCGCCCCGGCAGCGGCAGAGGGATCCAGTCCAAGGCCAGACAAGCCAGCCTTCAGCGAGGCATGGAACTTCATTGCTCGCTCGATCCCGTCGCTGTCGGTATCCAATGCATTCCAGACGCCAGGGCATTCTGTCGCGAGACCAGTCATGGAAAGCAGCCGTGCTTCCACCGCACTGCGTCTCTGCAACCACTCATGCTGTTGTTGCAGGGCTGGGCCGCATCGCCCTTCGGCCACCTCCTGATGCGGTGCCTGCAACATGCCTCTTTGAAGCAAGACCAATCGCTCGCGTTCAAAGGCGAGCGCTGAACGAAGAACTGCGGAATCGGTGTTGTGCCCTTGCCAAAGTCCATGGCTGCTTTCCGAGAGCGATGCACACTCGGTCAAGCGATGGTCCAGGTCCAACAAGGTTTTCAGGCGTTGAACCTCCCGTGTCCAGCGCTCGCCACAGTACCCCTCCAATGCAGCGTCCAGACCCTCCAGCGCAAAGGGCTTGTGCATGCGTGCTGCATGCAGAGCCGTGTTGGTTTTCAAGGCGCTGCGGGCGTGATCAACCCGGGTCTTGACGCCAGCCCATAAGCCTTCAGCAGCAGCACCCGGGTTCAGTTGTTGGACCTCTTCACGTAGGCTCTTGATGCGCACGAGCGCAGACAGATCAGCGGCGACACGTGGTTCACCTGTGCCTTCGATGACACCTTCCAGCGCGCTGCGCACTTTTCGCTTGCCCAGCCAAGACATCGGCCAGAACGCCTTTTCGGCCTTGGCCCAATCGCGCTGCAGCTGGGACACATTGAGCTGTCCCACACCGGATGCGTACTTCACGGAAAGACCAGCGCGCAGTTGGCTCATTTCCTCGATCAACTGCACCCCGCGTTCGATCTCATCGCTGACGGCAGGTGGCCAGGGCGTTCCGAGTTCCGTGTGCAGGGTTCGGTGCTTGTCGAGCAAGTCGATCGCCTGAGGCATGCGAGTTTGCAGCTCTGCCGGCCACGGAGCAGACATCTTCGATGAGATTTCCCGGTGTTGGCCGAGCAGATCATTGCCGACTTTCAAGGCGGCGCAGATGGTCTCACTTTCCGGCAACGCGCAAAAGCTCCAATCTTGAGCCGATGCCTGAGGCAAGGCCTTGGCGATTACACCGAGCGCCGACCGGGTTTGACGATGCAGCGCCGGCCATTCCATGCCGAGCATTTGCCCCAGGGTTTGCGCTGCGGCTTGGAAGTCACGGCTGGTGGTTTGCAGTGCCTGTGCGGACCTGACCATTTCCTGCTGCCACTTGGCGGACCATTCCGTGACGTGCACAGGCACCAGAGGGCCCGTCAACAATTGATCAGGGTTAACCGCCGCCGCGTTGGCCTGCAACCTGCCAGCGAGATTTCGCAGCTCGGTCAGCGCAGCTTCGTCGTGCGCACGGGGAGAGGCCCAGCTGAATCGCAGATCCGGCAGCGCATCACCGCCGACGACACACCCGATGGCTTTGAAGATCGTCCAACCGTTGCCGTGGCGTTGGTGGAGACGCTCAACATAGGTAGAAAGTTGCTCGCGCACTTGACCCAGTTGCCGGGCCTTGGCATCCC
>CALMCS010000939.1 GCA_937862875.1 uncultured Comamonadaceae bacterium | reverse complement strand
ACCCCGATCTTCTTGCCCTTCAGGTCCGCCGCAGTTTCCAGCTTGCGCGTCTCGTTGGCGCGAATTATCAGTTGCGGGTAGGAAATGACATAGGGCCCGCTGAAGTCGAAGACCTCGCGGCGCTTGTCAGTCGCTGCTACCTGGTTGACTATCACGTCGTACTTGCCTGTTTGCAAGCCGGCCAGGATGCCGCTCCACTCGGTGGTGGTGAACTCCGGCTTCACACCGAGCTTGGCCGCAATTGCCCGGCCAATTTCAACATCGAAGCCTGTCAGATTGCCCTGTTCGTCCTTGAAGTTGAACGGTGGGTACGTGCCCTCGCAGGCAATGCGCAGGGTACCGCGCGCCTTGACCTCGTCAAGCAGTTCAGCGCGGGCTTCCACCGAGGCGCTGAACAGCGCGGCAGCGAGCCAGGATGTGAAAAGTATCTTCATGAGTTTTCCCTTGAAAAGTGACCGAATCTTGCCAGCGCGGAGCAGGGCCCGGACGCTAGCCCCCTTGTTGGCTGTTCACTGCGACAAGACGCCGGATTTTCATGCGCCGCCGTACCGCTCGGTCTTTATGCGTGCTGCGGGGATGCCGGCATCGACCATACCGTGGGCCACTGCTTCGACGAACTGATTGGCGCCGCATACGTAAACGTGGCGAGGGGCATGGCCCCAGCGGGGGAGCAGGTTTGCGATAGCAGCAGCATCGAGTCTTCGCCCCAAGTCTGTCGGGCGCAGTGGCAGCTCGCGGGTGGTCACTGCGATGAACGTGAAGTCGGGTCTAGCCGCTTCGAGTGCGAGCAGCTCGGCGTAGAAAGGGAGGTCGGCCGCGGTGCGTGCGGAGCAGATCAATAGCGCAGGCGATGATGCCACTGGCGGCCGGGTCATGTCGTCCGACGGCGCTGTGGCTGGAGGCTCTGCCGCCCACGCGCGCACCATCGCCATCAACGGTGCAATACCGGAGCCCCCCCCAACCAACAATAACGGACCGCCATCGGCCAGTCGCCAGACGAAGTGCCCGCCGAGCGGCCCGCGCACTTCGATGCTGTCTCCCACCTCAGCGACGTCATGGAAAAAAGGCGACACCTCACCATCGTCGAGCTTCTCGATGATGAGTTCAATGGCATCAGCGCCAGGCGCGGATGCGATGGAATAGCTGCGTTGCGCCGCATAACCGTCGGGTGCGGTCAGCCGGACATCTACGTGCTGACCCGCACGGTGCGAAGCCAGCTCCGACGCCAGTGCAGGAACGTGGACAAAAAGGCTTTTGATACGCGGCGTGAGTTGTGCGATGCGCTCGATCTTTGCGGTGCGCCACGGGCCGTGACGTTCACTGGCCGCCATCAGGGATCGTCCGTATAGCGTTGCTGCCGCCAGGGATCGCCGTACATGTGATAGCCACGCAACTCCCAGTACCCGGCTTCGTCGCGCGCGGTGAATTTAAGTCCCTTGATCCACTTCGCGCTCTTCCAGAAGTACAGGTGCGGTACCAGCAAGCGGGCCGGGCCGCCGTGTTGGGGCGCCAACGGATGGCCATCGAAATGTGTCGCGATCATGGCGCGGCCACCCAGTACATCGGCAACCGGCACGTTGGTGTCATAGTCGTCTAGCGATAGAGCAAGTAGCCAGGGCGTAGGGGCCGCCACGCCGGCATCGGTCAGTAGGTCGTCGATGGTCACACCTTCCCAGCGCGTGTCGAACTTCGACCAAGTTGTGACACAGTGGATGTCGCCCTGCCACGCGGTGCGCGGCAGTCCCATAAATTCGTGCCAGCTCCAGCTTTTCAGGGGACGCGGGCCATCGCTCAGGGTGAAACGCCAAGTAGCCATGTCGATGCGTGGTGACGCTCCCTTGGAGAGCACCGGAAAGTCATCGGTCTCGAACTGCCCCGGCGGCAAGCGGTTGGCAATGGCTGGCGTGGGACGTCGCCCTATGAATCCGCGTGTGGCCATGTGTAATCTCCGAGATTGGTTCAGATGAAATGGGGCCAACTCTAGTAGTGTTCGGCCGAATGGGCAAGCATATTGCGGAGGCATGTCACCTCTTCTGGCCTGAGATAAAGGCCGGATGAGGTGTGCTTAACAATTGTCAGCACTACTTTCGTGTTGTCCTCCTGCCGATGCAGATCGAATCCTGCCTGCTTCACCTACCGTTCAATACCGCTCAGCAAGGTACGAACCATGCCCAAGGGAAGTGGCTGTGCCAAACCGCTAAGTCCGCTTCCAGCGTTCTTCGTATGGAGCAGATCACAGACAGTTTCACTTCGGAAATGTAGCCCCATTACCCATGCAGTTATTGCATAGCTCCTATGCCTTCGAGGTGGGATGTTTGCGTCAGGGAATCTGGGATCATCCGACGGAACCGAAAGCGAGCGCCTTCGGTAGTAGGCGCCGGGGATTTGCATACGGAGGCATGTATTTTGGATGGAGCTTTCTGTATACCGGGCAACCACAGCGGGGGGGGAAATCGACTTATCGTCAGGACGCCCTTGCACGTTGCCCCCGGGAGGAGGTGCCGCATGCTGCCCTTTTTGTGGGACAAAGTCGCTGCGCGCACGAACATAGCCTTGGGTCGGAGCAGCGAAATCCAGGGAGAAAAATGCCCCGACCGAGCCACGCGGGAGGACACCCTGTGGAGAGAAGCAACGACATCATCCAGCCTGAACTGATGGGCGCCCAGAAAGAGGAACTTTGCCTCGCTGGGTCTCAGATCGACCGCCCGATCTTACGCATCTCCCCAGCCGATTTGGATACGCTCATCGGCACGCTCGAAGTACGCCAAGTCGCACTTGAAGAGTGCACATTAAAAGGGGAGCGACGGTTCGAGCCAGGGAACGGTATGACTCGCCTGTACTACGGGATCTGCGGGACCGGATACCTCACAACCTCAAATGGCCAATCGATCGCGATTCCCCAACATACCCTTGTGGTCGTTCCGTCTGTCAACAGGGCCCATCTTCAATTTCGACCGGTCCGAGAGGACCGGGCTATGCTGGCGGGAAGTGCTCGCGTATTGTGCGGTCATTTTCACGCCGCATTTGGTGACATAGTGGATATGTTTGACGGCCTATCGACGCCAATCGTGGAACGCTTTTCTGAGGGCGACGACCTGCCAGCCAAGTTAAAACTTGCGCTCGTCGAGCTGCAAGGGAAGCAGCCCGGGAGCGTCTCCATGACGTCATTGCTTATGAAGCAGGCCTTGTTACTGCTTCTGCGACGCTCTCTGACCTCGCCTAACCCCTGGGTCGAGCGATTTGCGATTCTGAAGGACCATCGAATTTCCAAGGCATTCGCCGAAATGACGGCGAGACCCGGGGCCGGACATACGGTGGACAGCTTGGCTAGGATCGCCTGCCTGAGCCGATCAACCTTCATGGCGCGTTTTTTTGAGTTGGTCGGTCGAGCGCCAATGAGTGTACTCAGAGATCTGCGCATGCGCCAGGCAGCCCAGCAGCTCCGTCTCCCGGGTGTTTCTATTGGACAAATTGGCCAAGCCGCCGGCTATGCAAACAACAGTGGCTTTATTCGCGCATTCCGCAAGGCCTATGGCATGGACCCCCGGGAATACCGCGGCCAAGCGCTACTCCCGTCTGGTGATTTTCCAGACCCCGTATTTCGAACCAACGACCTCTGCGAAAGTTGAACTTGCTCGGCAAGACTTAGTTGGAGGCTGCCATCAAAACTGAAATTCCAGCGACGCCTCGCCACATTTTCGGGACTTCGGACCGCTGAAGCGAACGTAAAGT
>CALMCS010000938.1 GCA_937862875.1 uncultured Comamonadaceae bacterium | reverse complement strand
CGCACTCGCGTCCATAGTGGGACCAGCGACGCCGAACAAATGTCATTGAGGACGCCGACCTGAACGTGCGGACTCCAGACCACGGGCTCGGCGTTGTCCTGTATCCCGACTACCGTTTCTGGAGGATCAATGAAAGCACTGACCGACCTGTTTTCAACCGACTATGGCCTGATGTCCGTCATCGGACTTGGATTCATCATCTGCATGGCTGGCTTCTTCATCTGGCTATTCACCCGCAAGCCGCCCGCCTCCGAGAATTGAGCGGCACCTCACCCGAACGGGCACCCCACCGGTGCTCGTTGTCATTTCCGGCACCACAAAGCCGGTGGCTTCGGGCCCCAAATCGGGTGGTACCGATTCAGTTCCGACTACCATTACGGGTTTCCAATTTGTATTGCGCATCAAAAATGGCACAAGCTAACGAATTTGCCCCCGGCCTCGTCGTGCGTGGCGCGACACTGCCTCTGAATCTCTCGGATTTCAAGCTCATCGCGTTTGACATGGACTCCACGCTCATCAACATCGAATGCGTGGACGAGATTGCCGACGCCGTTGGGCGCAAGGCCGAAGTGGCCGCCATCACCGAAGCCGCGATGCAGGGCATCATTGCCGACTACAAGGAGAGCCTGCGCCAGCGCGTGGCCCTGCTCAAAGGCGTGACGCTCGAAGACCTCGACCGTGTCTTCACCGATCGCCTCCAGTTCAACCCCGGCGCCAAAGAGCTGATCGACGCCGCCAAGGCCGCCGGTCTCAAGACGCTGCTGGTGTCCGGTGGATTCACGTATTTCTCCGACCGCGTGAAACAGAATCTGGGTATCGACTTCGCCCGCTCCAACATGCTGGAAGTGGACAACGGCGTGCTCACCGGCCGCATGGTCGATCAGGCCTGGGGCGACATCTGCGACGGAGCCGAAAAGCGCCGCACGCTGCTGGAAGTGGCCTCGCTCATGGGCATCGACCCGAGCCAGACCATCGCCGTGGGCGACGGTGCCAACGATTTGCCCATGATGGGCGTCGCCGGTCTGTCGGTCGCCTATCACGCCAAGCCCGCCGTGCGCGCGCAGGCCACGGTGGCAATCAACCAGGGCGGCCTCGACCGCCTGCTGGAAGTGCTCCGCTGAGTCGCTGAAGGCCGTTGATGGCTGGCGTTTGTTCAATTGAAATGTTATTAAATATCCATTCTTTATATGGATATGAAAATAAAAACGACGCCAAGGTCAACGGCTGCACGTACACTTCCGTTTCTGTAATTGCACAGCGCCACTCTCTCTGGTGCGTTGGCAACGCCAAAAAATATCTCTCATAAGGAAAACTTGGACATGTTGAAGAAATCTCTTTCCGCGCTGGCTCTGGTTGCTTTGGCGTTTGGTGCTCACGCTGCCGACGTTCTGAAAGTGGGCGCCACCGCCGTTCCGCACGCAGAACTGCTGAATTTCGTGAAGCCACAGCTCAAGGCTGAAGGCATCGACCTGCAAATCCGCGAATTCAGCGACTACGTGCAGCCCAACGCAGCGGTCGAAGACAAGCAACTCGACGCCAACTTCTTCCAGCACAAGCCTTACCTCGACAGCTACAACAAGGATCGCAAGACCTCGCTGGTCGAAGTGGTCAACGGCAAGGTGCACGTGGAGCCCTTCGGCGCGTACTCCAGCAAGGTCAAGAGCATCAAGGATCTGAAGGACGGCGCCACCATTGCCATCCCCAACGACCCATCGAACGGCGGCCGCGCCCTGATCCTGTTGGCCAAGCAAGGCCTGATCGAGCTCAAGGACCCAGCCAGCCTGACGCCTACTCCGCTCGACGTGGCCAAGAACCCCAAGAAGCTGAAGTTCAAGGAACTCGAAGCCCCTCTGCTGCCGCGCGCACTGGCTGACGTGGATGTTGCGCTGATCAACACCAACTACGCCATCGAAGCCAAGCTGAACCCCATCAAGGACGCGCTGTTCATCGAAGGTGCTGATTCGCCATACACCAACATCGTGGTGTCGCGCGCCGACCGTGCCAACGATCCACTGATCGCCAAGCTGATGAAGGCACTGCACTCCGCTGAAGTGAAGAAATTCATTCAGGAAAAGTACAAGGGCGCCGTAGTGCCTGCGTTCTGATTGCCAAAAAGCAGATAATCACGGGCTTTCGTAGCCTCGCACAAAGCGCTGTTTCGACAGCGCTTTTTTTATGTCTCCCGTTTTCCCAGCCCTACCGAATCCGGTTCGCGTGCATGGCCGTTTCGAGTTTTTTGTTTTGAGTTCTTGTTTTGGATAGAGAAGTGATACCCACGGAGCAAGACTCCAGCCCCGCACCCGAAGCCGACGACTCCCGCGCGCTCTTCAAGGCCGGCGTGATCGCCTGCCTGCCAACGATTCTGGGCTACTGGAGCATTGGTTTTGCCTCCGGCGCAATCGGCACGGTCTCCGGCTTTTCGCCGCTCGAGATCACGCTGCTGTCGACATTCCTGTACGCCGGCTCGGCGCAGTTTCTGTTCTATTCGCTCTACGCCGCAGGCGCGGGGGCGTTCTCGATCGTCGCCGGCGTGCTGCTGATCAATCTGCGCCACATCCTGATGAGCTCGTACATGGCGATGTACTTCACCCGCTCCACCCAGATGCAGAAGATCATCGGCGGCGCGCTGCTCACCGACGAGACCTTCGCGGTCGCCGCGCAATACGGCAATCGACACGGCACGCTGCCCTTCGCCTGGCTGCTCGGCCTGAACGTGACCGCGTGGATCAACTGGATCATCGCCAACCTGATGGGCGCCCTGCTCGCCACCGCCCTGCCCGAATCGCTGGTGCACGGCCTCGGATTCAGCCTCGTGTCGATGTTCATCGCCCTGCTGCTGATGACCTGGCTCGCCAGCCGCCAACGCATCCTGGAACTCGTCGCCGTGGCCGTCTCGGTGTTGGTGGTGGCCCTTTTTGTGAAGCGCCTCGACGGCAACGTCGTGATCCTGATCGCCACCGTCAGCGCCGCAACGCTGGCCACCGTACTGCTGCGCAGGAAAAACACCGCGAACGAGGACGGCACACCATGAGCCAATCTGGATACATCGCCCTCGCCCTGTGCTCGCTGGTCACGCTGCTGCTGCGCGTGCTGCCGATTCTGCTGATGTCCCGCATTCGCCTCGGAAAAACCGCGCGCGACTGGCTGGGCTTCATCCCCTGCTCGATCATGGCGGCCCTGGTGGCCGCGGAGTTGATTCTCAAACCGGAATGGTCGGCCTCGGGCCTCAGCATCTCGGCACTTGCAGCGGCGGTCGCGACGCTCTGCGGACTGGTGTCGCGCAGTCTGTTCGTGACGGTGCTGGCTGGCGTGATTGCCTTCATGGGCTTGCAGTACTGGCTGGGTTGATTCGGGCGCGCCCGTACGGAGTTCGAGAGACCCGTTCGTCAAAACGGCCGAACTCACTCCACCGATAGGCGCTATGCTGCCAGGCATCCAATCGCCAACTCAGAACGAAAGCAGCACAGCATGGGTGAACCAACACCAAAGGGTCCCAGCCCCAATATGCGGCTCATTGAATTGCACCGCGGCAAGGTGATCGCTTGCGTCCTCGTGATGATCCCGTTGCTGGTGGCCAGCTTCATGGCCGACTCGATCGCAGCGTGGTTGGGGGTGGGTCCGCGCGGGATCAAGTTCGCGTTGACCGGCGCGGTGCTGGGCGTCATGGTGCTCGAGTTCTGGTTGATTCGCTGCCCGGCCTGTGGCGAGCGACCGCTTCTGCATGCGATCGATACGGAGCGCTTCGTCAACTGGCTTCCGGCGGTGACCAAGGTCACTGAATGCCCGCGCTGTGGGTTTCACCAGCCGCGGGCGACCCAGAATAAAAAGAAAGGGTTGCCGCCCCTGAAAGACGACAACCCTTGATTGGTT
>CALMCS010000937.1 GCA_937862875.1 uncultured Comamonadaceae bacterium | reverse complement strand
TGCGTAGCACTCCGCCCAGCATCAAGGCCGCGACGAACAGGAAGGGCCAGGCCTGCCCGATGTCGTTGGTCTGCCCCTGCCGCCGTGGGTCCGCCGCAGGCAGGGCCTCGCCATCGATCACCCGCATGATCTGTTCGGCGCCTGCGGCGATGCCGCCGTCGAAATCGCCCTGGCGCAGGCGCGGCGTGATCACCTCGTCGATGATGCGCCGCGATACCACGTCGCTCAGCGCACCCTCGATGCCGTATCCGACTTCGATGCGCACGGTGCGGTCGTCCTTGGCCACCAGGAGCAACGCGCCGTCGTCCACCTTGCGACGGCCGAGCTTCCATTGCTCTACCACCCGCAGGGCGTACTGCTCGACGGGTTCGGGCCGCGTCGAGCGGACCATCAGCACGGCGATCTGCACGCCCTTGCGTTGCTCGAAGGCCCGAAGCTGCGCATCCAGCGCGGCGACACGATCGGCGGCGAGCGTTCCCGTGAGATCGGTGACGCGCGCCTGCAGCGGGGGAACGGCGACCAACTCCTGCGCGGACGCGACCGAAAGGAACAGGCTCAGCAGCAGCCAGGCCAGAGCGTGGGCCAGCCGAAGAGGGGCCGCCGGAGAGAGCACCACTGTTCTGGGCGTTCTCATGTCAGGGGCGCGCCGCCGGCGCCGAGGCGCCGAAATCGACCTGTGGCGGCGCCGCCATGGCCTTCTCGTCGGCGACCGAGAAATTGGGCTTGACGACGTAGCTGAACAGCTTGGCCGTGATGTTGGTCGGGAAGCTGCGCGTGAGCACGTTGTAATCCTGCACCGCCTTCACGTAGCGCCCACGCGCCACGGTGATGCGGTTCTCCGTGCCCTCAAGTTGGGCACGGAGGTCTTGAAAAGCCTGGTTCGCCTTGAGTTGCGGGTAGTTCTCGCTCACCACCAGCAGCCGGCTCAGCGCGCCGGACAGTTCGCCCTGTGCCGCCTGGAACTTCTGGAACGCCTCGGGGTTGTTGACGAGTTCCGGCGTGGCCTGGATCGAGGTCGCCTTCGCGCGGGCCTCGACCACCCGGGTCAGCGTCTCCTGCTCGAAGTTGGTCTCGCCCTTGACGGTCGCGACGATGTTGGGGATCAGGTCGGCGCGCCGCTGGTACTGGTTCAGCACCTCGGACCAGGCGGACTTGGTCTGCTCGTCCAGCCGCTGGAAGTCGTTGTAGCCGCATCCGCTCAGCGACAGGGCAAGCGCTGCGAGCAGGGACATCAGGATCAGTCTCATGGTTCGGTTTCCGTGGAAGTGAGAAAAGTGCGGGACGGTGGAGCGCTCACCAGGACGGGGTTGGCTGGCCACCAATGCCGCGGAATGAGCAGCAGCGCGAGGGTGGCGGCCAGTGGAATCGACAGCCACGCAAAGGTGCTCTGCATCACAGCGCCGAATAGCCATCCGGTGGCGGCCGATCCCAGTGTTTGTCCGAGGCCGGCTGCCGCGGCGAGCCCTCCCATCGCGATACCGAGCCGCCGCGCCGAGGTGCCGGCAGCGAGGTAGGCCAGGGTGGGGAGCACGAGACCCGTGCCCGCAGCCGTGAAACTCACGCCGACGTACAGCCACATCTCGCTGCCATGGCGGGCCAGCATCAGGAGCCCGGCGATGCCCAGGACCATGCCGCAGGCCAGTACGCGGCGTGGGTCGGCGCGCTCCAGCAGGCCGGTGAAGAACAGCACCGCGTTGACGCCCAGCATCACCAGACTGCACTCGGCGAACATCAACGACACCTCTCGGGAGGAGAGATCGGGGTGGCGCTGGCCCTGCAGCACGATGCCGAGTTCAAAGCCGGCAAGCACGAACATGACCACACCGTTGAGAATCCAGAGCGCCAGGGAGCGGCTCCGGGGTGCTCCGTCGTGATCGGCTGCGTCCGCCTCTCCAAGGGAGGAAGGTGCGGGAAGCGTTGCGGCCAGGCCAGCATCATCAGCGCGCCGAGCGCGGCCGAGAGTGCGATCACGAGCGTGGTCGATGAGCCCTGTACCAGCACGCTCAAGAAGCCCAGGCCGACAAGCCGTTCTGCAGCGGCGTTCAGGCCGGGGCCGAACAGGAACCCGAGCAGCGACATCGCACCCAGCCATGCAAAGCGCCTGGCGCGAATCGATTCTGGGGTGTACTGCGCGACGAGCGCCGGCACCACCGGCACGACCGCGGCCACAAAAAAGCCCGTCGCGCCGCGCAGCGCATAGATGCCGACCACGCCCAGGGACTCGGGGCGCAGCAGCGGGAGCAGGCTGGCCACGTAGCCGATCAGGCCCACCAGCAACACGCGGGCACGCCCCAGCCTGTCCGCCAGCATGCCCCACAGGGGCGCACCCAGCAGGATGCCCGCCGTGTAGATGCCGCTG
>CALMCS010000936.1 GCA_937862875.1 uncultured Comamonadaceae bacterium | reverse complement strand
ACAAAGCCGTCAACCGCGTAGCCAGCATTCGCGCCTGTCCAGCGAGTTCGATGGTCGCGGCAACGGCATGCACAAAACCACATTGCAGCATCTCGTCGGCCGACAGGTAATCCGCCAGCAGCAGCATGCGTTTGACGCGGGGCACGCCGATGGCCGCAACCAGTCGCGCCATGTTCCGCGCGGACAGCGTGTTGGAGAGCGTCTTCGCAATCGGCGCACCAAAGCGGGATGCGTTGGTGCAAATCCGAAAGTCGCAGGCCGTGGCAAGCGCCAATCCTCCGCCCACCGTCCAGCCATCAATCACCGCAATCGTAGGCACTTGGATGCGCTCCACGGCGTCGATGACACGCTCCACAAACGCCTCGTACGCAATGCCTTCGCTGCCGTCGGCAAAGTCTTTGAAGTGAGAAATGTCGGTGCCCGAGACAAACGATTTCCCGCCCTCGCCTTTGAGCAGCACGCAGCGCACGCTGGCATCCGCCTGCGCTTGCGCGATGCACTCGAGCAGCTTTTCATACATGGCGGCCGTCATGGCGTTGTGCCGATCAGGTCGGTTGACACTGATCTCGGCGATGCCGCCTTCGTGCCGAGTTAGCGTTACGGTGTCTGCCGTTGGCTCGATGCTCATGCGGGTTCTTTCAGCGCGTTGATCTCGGCGATGATTTCTTCGTTGTGCTCGCCCAGCAGCGGTGGATGGCGTCGCACCTGCTGCGGCGTGCCCAGCATCTTCACCGGGAAGCCGATGTTCTTCACCTTGCCTTCGATGGGATGGTCGATCTCCATGCACATGCCGCGGTGCGTGCCGTGCTCGCCCTCAAACGCTTCGGGGTAGCTCAAGATGGGGCCGGCGGGAATGCCTGCGGCCAGCATCAGTTCCACCCATTCTTCGCTGTCGCGCTTGGCAAATTCCTGCTCCAGGGTCTCGATCAGCACCTCGCGGTTTTTGAGGCGCAGCGACACCGTAGCGAAACTCTCGTGCTCCAGCAAATCGGGGCGCTCGATCAGCGCGCAGAGCTTGGCCCACAGCTTTTGATTGGTGGCACCCATCACAAAATAATCGTCGCGCGCCTTCACCGCCTGGTATGGCGCGCTCATCTTGTTGCTGGTGCCGAGCGGCGTTGGCGGCACGCCCGTGCCCCAGTATTCCGACATGTCCCAGATCGAAAAAGCCATCACCGAATCGAACAGCGACGCATCGATGTGCTGGCCCTGCCCCGTTCTCTGCGCGCCGATATAGGCCGAGAGCAAGCCGTAGGTCGCAAACAGCGCGCAACCAATATCGGCCACCGGCACGCCCGCCTTCACCGGCTTTTCGCCCGCGTAACCCGTCACGCTCATCACACCGGACATGGCCTGCGCCATCAAATCGAAGCCCGGGCGCTTGGCCCACGGGCCGCTCTGGCCGAAGCCGGAAATGCTCACGTAGACGATCTTGGGGTTGATCGCGTTGATGGCGTCGTAATCAATCTTCAAGCGTTGCACCACGCCCGGGCGGTAGTTCTCGACGATCACATCAGCGGTTTTGGCCAGCTCGTAGAAGAACTCGCGATCCTCGTCGGCCTTCAAATCCAGCGTGATCGAACGCTTGTTGCGGTTCATGTTGAGAAAGCCCATGCTGTCCGGGCCCTTCATCTTGAAGCCCATCGCGCCGCGGGTCTGGTCGCCGGTGGGAGGCTCGACCTTGATCACGTCGGCGCCCAAATCGGCCAGCAGCATGCAGGCAAACGGGCCAGCCATCACCTGGCTGACGTCGAGCACGCGAATTCCGCTGAGTGGCAAGGCGAGGTTGTTAGTCTTTGCGTTGTTCTTGGCGTTGGTGTTGGTTTGCGTCATGGTGTTCCCTTCGCTTTCAGCTCTCGTCAGTGATGTTCGCGGCGCGCACTACGTCGCCCCACTTCTTGTACTCAGACGCCATGAAAGCGCCAAACTTGTCGACCCAGCCACCACCGCCTTCCACGCCGTAGCCGTCAAAACGACCAATCACGTCGGGCATGGCGAGCACCTTGTTGAGATCGGCATTGATCAGCTGCGCAAGGTCCTTGGACATGTCATTCGGGCCCACCACGCCGTACCAGCTCGATACGTCGAAGCCCTTGAAACCTTGCTCGTCCATCGTCGGCAACGAAGGAAATCCCTTGGCGCGATTGATACGGGTCTGCACGATGGCCTGCGTCTTGCCGGCCTTCACTTGTGCGGCGGCTGCCGTCATGGTGTCGAAGCTGAAATCGATCTGGCCGCCAATCAAGTCGGTCAACATGGGGCCCGAGCCCTTATAGGGCACATGAATGGTTTTCACGCCCGCAGCCATGTTGAACATCTCGGCCGCCAAGTGCTGGACCGAGCCGGTTCCCGATGATCC
>CALMCS010000935.1 GCA_937862875.1 uncultured Comamonadaceae bacterium | reverse complement strand
TCGGCGCTGGTGCCGACCACGCTGCTGCTCAACAGCCTCACGCGCAGCCTCGGGCAAATCGATGCGTATCCCTTTGCCCTCAGCGTCGCTGCACAAAGAAAAATGCGCTTCGTGCACGACGTGATCTGCGAGCGACGCCTGAACAACGCCGCTCTGCAGTTCGCGCCCCCGACTCAGAACTTGCCGGTCAGCGACACGTAGTACGAACGACCTGGCTCGTTGTACGTTGCCGCACCACCGGCCGAGTTCGATGCGGTGCGGAACAGGCGCTTGTCGCCGATGTTGTTCACGCCAAAATTCACCGACAGCTGCTTCTTGATCTGGTACTGCGCGCCAAGACCAAAGGTCGCGTACGAGCCCAGTTCGGTCAGCGAAGTGCCCGTGGCCGCAGAGCCACCGGTGTTGACCGTGCGCGGTTCCTGGCGACCGTAGAAGGTCGCGAACAACTGCGTCGACCATGCCGGCGTGACGCGCCAATCCAGCGTCGAGTTGACGGTGTACTTGGGAATCACGGACAGCGGCTGGTTGGTGTCCTCGTTGTGGTTCTTCAGCATGTAGGTGAAGTTGTTCACCCACTTGAGCGTGTCGCCCCCATTGCCGAGCAGCGGCAGCGTCAGATTGCCTTCAAAGCCACGCACCACGGCACGGCTCGCGTTCATCCACTGGAACACCTGGGTGGTGCCGACCACGGTCGATGAACCATCGTTCATCTCGGCGTAGATCTTGTTCTTGTAGTCGTTCTGGAAGTAGCTCAGGCTGGCGTCGAGACCTTGGTGGTCGGTGAACGCAACGCCCAATTCCTTGTTGACGCTGGTCTCCGGATTCAGATCCGGATTGCCGCGGATGTAGCAGCCGCCACCCAGATTGGGCGAGTTGAGCGGGCAGCCCTGACCACGCGTGTAGTACAGGTAGTTGAGGTTGGTCTGGTACAGATTCGGTGCCTTGAACGCACGCGCAATACCGCCCTTCACCGACCATTGATCGGTCAGGTGGTAGGTGGCATTCAGGCTCGGGCTCCAGTTGTTGCCGGCCTGGCTGTGGTGATCAAAACGCATGCCGGGCGTGAGAATCAGATTCTTGATCGGCTCGAAGTTGTCTTCCATGTAGAAGGCAAAGGTCTGTGCATCCGACTTGCCACTGCGCGTGCCGCTGCCGCCGGTCAACCCGGAGATATCGTCGCCGCCCGTGCTGGTCGACGATTGCGCATTCGCTCCCGGATCGTTCAAGCGCTCGTTGCGGTACTCGAAGCCCGAGGTCAGCATGTGGCGTTGGCCACCCAGACTGATGGGCGTATTCACCTCGCCATTCAGAAAATAATTGGCCAGCTTGGAGGTGACCATGTCGCTGGGCTGCGTCGATGTGATCGAGCCTTCCGGTCCGCCGGCCAGTCCCACAGGGTACTGCGAGCGGCGCGTGTTCTCGGCCTGGAAGACCAGACGCGACGTGCCCCAATCCCACTTGCCGCGGTGCGTGAGGCCCACGGTATTGCGGTGCGTGATGTTGGTCTCCTGACCCAGCAACGCCTGCATGTTGGCCGCGTTGGTGTCGCTGTTCATCAGGCGCTCGCCCGCGTAGATATTGCCCTGGCGGCTGGTGCCGGCCTCGAACTCCAGCACTTGCTGCGGCGTCAGATCCCAGCGCAGCAAGCCGTTCAGATCGCGATTGCGCACGCCTTCACGCCCGGCCGGTGCCAGCGACAGATCCGAGACATGGCTGTTGAGCGAGGTGTCGTCCGCATTGGTTTTGGCCACGTTGCCGAACAGGCGAAACGACAGGTTCTCCGCCACCGGGCCCGACAGGTTGAAGCTGGCGCGCTTGGTGTCGCCCTCTTCCGAATGCTCGGGCTGGCTGGTGTAGACGGTGACCGAACCCGAGAATTTGTCGGTAGGTTTCTTGGTGATGATGTTGACCACGCCACCCGCCGCACCCGAGCCATAACGCGCCGCCGCCGGGCCGCGAATCACTTCGATGCTGTCGATCGCCTCGACCGGCACCCAGTTGGAATCACCGCGCGTGTCGCGCTCGCCGGTGCGGCCCATCTTCGATGCATTGCGTGATTGCACGGGTTTGCCGTCAATCATGATCATGGTGTTTTCGGGGCCCATGCCGCGCAGATCGATCTGGCGGCTGTTGCCGAACTGACCCGAGGCGGAGTTGCCGGTCAGGTTCACACCGGGCATGGTGCGAATCAGTTCGGAGAGGTCGTTGGCGGGCGGACGCTCCTGCAGATCCTCCTGCGTGATGATCGAAACGCCCAAGGCCTGCTTGAGCTCTTGCTCGGCCGTCGCACGGACAGTTGTTTCCGGCAGTATCACGCTCGCCTCGGCTGGCGTGGGTGCGGTTTGCGCTACTGCAAGACCGTTTACTGCAAAACTAATAGCACTTAGAGTAAACCACATGCGACGGTGCGGTATTTTCATGTTTTTCCCCGAGAATAGAAACGCAAATAGAATTCATTCTCATTACAACAATATGTCACATTGCTGTCAACGTAATCCACTATTGACGACAAGTTATTCATGAGTTTTTAGAGCGCAATGGGGCGGTATTGCCGGCTCCTTGCGACCGCTCATCGTCCGCAAAACCTTTGGAGAAAGCACCGCATGTCTTCCACTCTCGCCTCCGCCAAAATCTCTCGCCGCACCAGCCTGGTCTGGACCGCAGCCTCCGCCAGCGCCTGGTTTTCCGGCGCGGCCCTGGCCCACACCACGACGCCATCGATCGACGTTCAGCACGCGCGCGGCACCACCCCAGTTCCCGCACATCCACGCCGGGTCGTGGCCTATGACCTCGCCGCTCTGGACATCCTGCAAAGCCTGCAATTGCCTGTTGCAGGCGTGCCACGCGCGGACTATCCGGCCTATCTGAAGCGCTACGCCGACCACCAGAAATACCCGGTCGCAGGCAGCTTGTTCGAGCCCGACTACGACGTGTTGAGCCAACTGCGCCCCGACCTGATCCTGGTCGCCAGCCGCTCCGCCGCGCGCTTTGACACGCTGTCGCGCATCGCCCCCACGCTGGACCTGAGCACCCGCGGCACCCACCTGCTCGAAGACATGAACCGCAACGTGCAAACCCTCGCGGCGCTGTTCGGCAAGCAACGCGCAGGCGAGCAATTGATGAACCAAGTGCACAGCGAAATCGCCGCGCTCAAGCCGCTGGCAGCGAAGGCAGGCCCGGGCCTGCTGGTACTGGCCATCAACGACCGCATGAGCGCACAGGCCCCCGGCTCGCGCTTCGGTCTGTTGCACGACGTGCTGGGTGTGCAACCCGCGTTGGCGGCCGATCCCACCAAGCCACGCGGCCAATCGCTCACCATGGAAGACATCGCGCGCATCAACCCGGAATGGCTCTACGTCATCGATCGCAACGCCGCAACCGGCTCGGCACCGGGCGGCGGCGAGATGATTCCATCGCAAAAGGTCTTCGACAACGCCACCATCCGCGCAACGAAAGCGGGGCAAAAGGGACAGGTCGTGTTCCTCGATCCCAAGGGCTGGTATCTGCTGGGCAGCGCCGCGCCGACCGCGATGCTGAACAACGTGCGCCAGATTCGCGCGGCGTTGCAAGGCACGAAGACCGCTTGATTCAAGCCCTCTGGGCGACAGCGGTCACTGACTCCGCCGCGCCAACCATTCGGCCCACACGCAGGGTGATCAGGCGCGGCGCGATTCAGTCCGACCTGAGTGGATGGGGCACGCGCGCCCTATCCATCAATTTTTCTCATTAATCAATATATTTATATCGTTGGACGAATAGTGGGGTGTGGATTGAAATAGCGACATGAACGCTTTCAACCGCCCTCTTGCAGCATCCGCCGCACTGCAGAATTTCGATTCTTCGCTCCACGCCGCCCCGTCCAATCGACGCCAGTGGCTTGCGGCAGCAACCGGCGCGGTGCTGGCCACGCAGATCTCCACCGCGTTCGCGCAGCAGAACTTTCCCACCAAGACCGTTCGCATCATCGTGCCCTATGCACCGGGCGGCGGGCTGGACGTGATGGCCCGCCTGTTGGCGGACCAGTTGCAGCGCAAGTGGAAGCAAGCGGTCATCGTCGAGAACAAGACCGGTGCCTCCACCATCATCGGCACCATGGCCGTCGCCAAGGCTCCGGCGGACGGTCATACCCTGCTGCTCACCAGCGAAGCGACGATCACCAGCAACCCCTATCTGTTCGACAAGCTGCCCTACGACCCGGCGCGCGATCTGGCACCGATCTCGCAGATCCTGAGCCTGCCGCAGATGGTGGTTGCGCATCCCTCGATCACCGCCAACACGCTGAGCGAATTGGTCGCTCAGGCGAAGAGCGGCAAGCAGGCCATCAACTACGCATCGTATGGTTCGGGCAGCCTGCCGCATCTGCTGTTCGGTGGCCTGAAACTGCGCACCGGCATCGACCTCGTGCAGGTTCCGTACAAGGGCATCACGCCGGCCGTCATGGCCGCGTTGGGCAACGAAGTGCAGCTCACGCTCGCCGGTGTCTCGGGTGCCCAGGCCTATCTGACGAGCGGAAAGCTCAAGGCACTCGCGGTCGCCAACGACAAGCGCCTGCCCGAATTTCCGAAGGTGCCGACGCTGCAGGAAGAAGGCTTCGGCGACATCAATCCGCACGCGTCGTGGTTTGGACTGTTCAGCGCGGCCGGCACACCGCCCGCCGTCTGCGCCCAGATCCAGCAGGACGTGGCCGCCATTGGCCACAGCCCGGAGTTCGCGCAACACCTCGCCCCACGCGGCTTCACGCCGGTCTTTTCCACGCCCGCCGCCTTCACGCAGTTCATCGCCGAAGACGCCGCGCAGAAAGCCAAACTGATTCGCATGATCGGCGCGAAGGCCGAGTAAGGCCACGCAAGACATGCGCCCGCCACCGATTTCAGCACCCACCACGCTTTCGCATTCCATGACACAAGAACAAGCATCCGCAAGCCCCGTCCTGCCCAGCGAATACGTGATCCGCAAGGCCCATGTATTGACGATGGACTCCGAGTTGGGAGAGCTGCCGAGCGGCGACATCCATGTCCGCGATGGCCGCATCGTGGCCGTCGGCAGCGACCTGTCCTGCGCTGGCGTGCATGAGGTGAACGGCGAGGAAATGATCGCCCTCCCCGGCTTCGTCGATACCCACTGGCATCTGTGGAACAGCGCGCTGCGCGGGCTGGTGCGCGGCGATGACGCCGAGTGCGGCTACTTCCCGGTCACGCTGCAACTGGGCCCCCACTTCACGCCGCAGGATTCGTACAGCGCGGTGCGTCTGGGTCTGGCGGAAGGCCTGCTCTCGGGCATCACCACCGTCCACAACTGGTCGCACAACACCCGCACGCCCGAGCATGCCGATGCCGAGTTGCGTGCCATGCGCGATGTGGGCATCCGCGGTCGCTTCTCCTACGGTTGGGGCCAGGACCTGGCGCTCACCGACACCATGAATCTCGCCGATCTGGAGCGCGTGCAGCGCGAGTGCATCGAGCCGGGTGGCCTGATCACCCTGGGCGCCGCCGTGCGCACGCCGATCGCCAATCCGCGCGGCGCGGTGCCGATTTCCGTGGTGGCACATGAGTGCAATCACATCCGCAAGCTGGGCCTGCCCATCACCATGCATGCGCGCCCCGGCATCGTGGCCGTGCTACAGGAACATGGGCTGCTGGGTGCCGATCTGCAGCTCGTGCATCCGCAGGGTATCTCGGGCGAAGAGTGCGAGATGCTGGCCGAGCACCGCACGTCGATGACCTGTTCGCCGATCATCGAAATGCTCTACGCGCAAAGCACGCGTGGCGTCATCCAGTTTCACGAACTCGAAGTGGCGGGCGTGCAGCAAAGCCTGTCGGTCGACAGTTCCGCCGCCTCCGCCAATGCCGATTTCTTCAGCTGCATCCGCGCCCTGCTGTGGTCGCACAAGCAGCGCTTCGGCAGCTCGCAGCCGCTGTCCGCAAGGCGTCTGCTGGAGTTGGCAACCATCGACGGTGCACGCGATCTGGGACTGGCCGAACACATCGGCTCCATCACCCCCGGCAAGCGCGCCGACCTGATGCTGGTGCGCAGCACCGACCTCAACATGGCCCCGGTCTTCGACCCCGCCCATTCGCTCGTCTATTCAGGCCAACCGGTCAACGTCGACACCGTGCTGGTGGACGGACGCGCACTGGTCCGCCACGGCGCGCTCACCAGCCTCGACGCACGGGCGATTGCCCGCGAGGCCAGAGAGTCCGTGCAGCGCCTGTCCGCAGGTCTGCCTACGGGTCTGTGCGCCGAAGCCCATTGAGCCCGACGACCAATACGACGATCACTGCGACGACCACACCGCCCGCCCATTTCCCGCCACCTCATCACCAACACAAACCACTCAGGGGACTTTGATGAAACTGACCGCACGCCAAGTCTTGCTCGCCCTCGCCGCGAGCCTCGCAGCCCAGGCCGCCAGCGCCGCCGACTATCTGCCACACGGCGAACGCACGCAGGGCCGCACCTACTCGCCCGCCGTGACCACCGAAGGCGGAAAAACCATCTGGCTCGCCGGCGAGACCACCACCACCGATCTGAACGGCAAGGACATTCGCGGTGACATGGAGGCGCAGGCGCGCACCGTCTTCGCCCTGATCGATCAGACGCTGCAACGCGCCGGTGGAAAGCTGAGCGACGTGGTCAGCATGACCGTGTACCTGACCGATCCCCGCAACGGCCAGATCTTCCAGAAGGTGCGCTCGGAAACCTTTGCCAAGGGCCGCTATCCCGCCAGTGCTCAGGTCACCGTATCGGCGTTGGCCGTGCCCGGCATGTTGGTGGAAATCCAGGCGATTGCCGTGGTCGGCGACAAGCTGGTGCCGGTCAACGCTGCGCAGCCCGCCCGCTGAAATCACCGCACCCCACTGCCACCCACACCAGCCCACGAAAGCTATTTGTGAAAGCTCCTGCACACACCCGCAAGGCATTCCGCAAACACCGCGACACCGGGCGACATGGAGCGGCCGTGTTGGGTGACCATCTCGATCTCGCGGTACACCACGGGCTCGTGCAGCGGCACAAACCGCGCGCGGCCCATGTTCTGCAGCGAGCCGACGTAAGACGGCACGACGGTGACGCCCAAACCGGCCTCCACCATGCCGACCGCCGTGCCCAGATAGCCCACCTCGAAACGCGGAATCACGGGCACGCCGACCTGCAGAAACAGCGGGTCCATGAGGCTGCGAAAGCCGCTGGAGGGCGACAGGGTGATGAGGGGTTCATCGGCCAGATCCTTCCATGCGAGCTTCTTGCGACGGCGCGCCAGCGGCGAGTCGATCGGCACCATCACGCCGAGGCTGTGGCGCAGCATGGGCACGCGCCGCAGCTCCAGATCGATCTGGGGAAACGCGCCAAAGCCGATGTCCACATCGCCATTGCTCACCAGCCGCAGCACCTGCTCGACGGGTTGATCGACGATGCGCACCTCGATCGCCGGATGCAGCTGCTGGAACTGCGCGACCACGTCCGGAATGAAGCTCGCGGCCAGCAAGGGCGACGTGGCAATCGAGACGCGGCCACGGCGCTTGTGCACCAGGTCCTGGGCGTTGGCCACCGCCAGATCGACGTCCATGAGGATGCGTTCGGCGCGCTCCAGAAACTCCTGACCGGCCTCGGTCAGCGCCACCTGCCGGGTCGTGCGGTCGATGAGTTGCAGGCCCACCTGGGTTTCCAGCTCGCGCACCAGAAGACTGGTTGCCGACTGGGTCAGGTGCAGCTTGCGGGCCGCCGCCGTGAAGCCGGCACTGCGCACCACCTCCACGAAGGCGCGCAGTTGTCGAAGCGTGATATTTGAGCGCATTGGAATTACTCATTAATTCGGTTAATTCATATTATTAAAGAAAGTGCAGGGGACAATGAAAAAGACTGTATTGCTGCTCGCCAGCCTGGCTCCGCTGTGCGCGTTTGCACAAAGCAACGTCACGCTGTTTGGCATCGTGGACATGGGCATCGCCCATGTCAAAACCGGCGACAAGAGCATCACCGCCGTGACCAATAGCGGCTCCAATTTTTCGCGCTGGGGCATTCGCGGCACCGAGGATCTGGGCGGTGGACTCAAGGCCGGTTTCTGGCTTGAGGCACCGTTGTCCGGCGACGTCGGCATGGGTGCGAATCCGCTCGCAGGCATGACCTTCATCCGCCGCTCCACCGTCAGCCTGATGGGCAACTTCGGCGAGCTGCGACTGGGCCAGGACTTCACCGCGTCCTATCACAACCCCGCCTGGTTCGACCCCTTCCAGGGCACCGGCATCGGCCAGCCACTCGCCTACATGATGCTGGGCGCACCGATCCGCATCGGCAACGCGGTCAGCTACTTCCTGCCGCAGTCGCTCGGCGGCGCATACGGTCAACTGCAATACGCGTTTGGTGAAGAGCCCTCCGGCTCCACCAACAGCAAGAAGGGCAACTACGCAGGCGTGCGCCTCGGTTATGCCAACAAGCAGTTGAACGTCGCGGGCTCCGTGGCGCAATACCGCACCGGCACCGCCACCGTCGCCAACAAGATCGACATCATGAGCGTGGCCGCCTCGTACGACTTCGGCGTGGTGAAGCCGATGGCCTTCTGGGCGAGCGAAAAGAATTCGTCCAATGCCCGCATCGACGCCTACCAGATCGGAGCCCTCGCTCCCATCGGTACTTCCGGCGAGTTGCGCGGCACCTTTGGCTTCTACGATCGCAAGAGCAGCTCCGACGACTGGACCAAACTGTCGCTCGGCTACGTGCACAACCTGTCCAAGCGCACCGCGCTGTACGGTACCTATGCACGGGTGAGCAACCGCGGCGCATCGGCTCAGGTCATCTGGACCACCGGCCTGGCCAGCGCGCCCGTCAGCCAGCCCCTCACCGGCAAACCAGGCGGCAGTTCCTCTGGCGTCGAGTTCGGCATTCGCCACGCTTTCTAAGGAGACCCCCATGACCTCTCTGATGACCTCTCTTTCCCAAATGAACCTCCGCATGCTGGGCAGCGCCGTGGTCGCCGCCAGCCTGGCCTTTGGCGCGGTATCCCATGCCCAGACTCCGGCGGCACCCTCTTCCGCGCAAATCCAGGAATTGCTGGACAAGCAGGCGATCACCGAGCTGATCTACACCTACCCCCGCGGACTCGATCGCATGGACAAGGACATCCTGCTGTCCATCGGCCATCCCGACGCGAAGATGAAATTCGGCAAGACCGACTTCCCGAGCTGGGCCGCCTACGTCGATTGGCTCATCAAGGCGCACAACGACATGGTGGGCAACAACCACCGCATCACCAACATTCTGGTGAAGGTGAACGGCGACAAGGCCGTGAGCGAATGCACCGGCACTGCGACGCTGCTGGTGCCCAAGGAAGGCGACCCCAGCCTGTACGAAGAGCGCTGGATGCATTCGCGCTACCTCGACACCTGGTCGCGCCGCGATGGCAAGTGGGGCCTCGACGATCGCAAGACCGTCATCGACTACCGCCGCATCAGCTACGTAGCGGCGGAAGAGGTCAAGAAGAACTACCAGATCGGTGCCCGCACCGGCCGGGACGATCCTTCGTACAAGCTGTTTGGCGGCAAGTGATGCCTCAGCGATCACCCCGGTCTGTCACATCATTCAAGGAGCACCACCCATCATGACGTCACCCCAACTTGACGCCCAGGGCACACCATCCCTCGCCGAGATGCACTCGCCCTGCTGCTCGCGCCGCAGCCTGCTGGGCCTGTTCACCGGTCTCGCAGCGGTCTCGGCACTGCCCGGTTGCGCGCAGCTGCCAGCGGCCGCAGGCCCGTCCGCCGCCGCCTCGCGCATCGACATGCACCACCATTTCTTTTCCCCCGCGTGGGTCAAGCGAGTGGGCGTGCAGCACGCGATTCAACCGGTCCTCGGTTACGACCATTTCAAGAACTGGACCATCGACCGCGACATCGAAGCCATGGACCGCGGTGGCGTGGAGAAGGCCTATCTGTCGGTCACGCAGCCCGGCGTGTGGTTCGGCGATGTCAAGGAAGCCGCCTACCTGGCGCGCGATCTGAACGAGTTCGGTGCCGGCATGCAGCAGCAGCGCAAGGGCCGCTATGGCCTGTTCGCGGTCCTGCCCCTGCCCGACATGGACGCCACGCTGCGCGAGATCGAGTACGCGCTCGACACGCTCAAGGCCGATGGCGTGAGCCTGCTCTCCAGCTACGACAACAAGTGGTTGGGCGACCCGTCGTTCAAGCCCATGTGGCAGGAGCTCAATCGCCGCAAGGCCATCGTCTACATCCACGCCACCGCCCCCGGTTGCTGCGCCTGGAACTTCCAGCCCGGCGTGCTGCCGACGATTGTCGAGCTCAGTTCCGATCTGGCCCGCGCCATGGTCAGCGTGGTGCACAACGGCATCGCCAACGACACGCCCGATGTGCGCTTCATCTGGTCGCACGGCGGCGGCAGCATCTGGTCGCAGCGCTTTCTGGTGGGCGAGACCACCGAATCGCTCGCGGCCCAGGCACCGGCGAATTCGCGGTTGCACCACTTCCGCCGCTTCTACTACGACACCGCCGCAGCGGCCGATGCGATCCACATGGGCACGCTCAAGATGATCGTGCCGAATTCGCAGATTCTGTTCGGCTCCGACTACCCCTGGGCGGAGCCCGCCAAGATCGCGCAGGGTCTCGAGAAAAGCGGTTTCACGCCGCGCGAACTGCAGGCCGTGTACCGCGACAACGCGCTGAAGATGCTGGCCCACAAGCCCGCCGCACGCTGACCGCCACTGCCTGAAGAACACCCGCGCTGCAGGGCTCCCGTCCTTGCAGCGCGGGCCGCGGCATGCGCCGCGTCAGCCCGCAAGCCGCATTCGGCACCCCCAAATGCCCCAAGAAAGAACTGCCATGTGCTCCCCCTCCACGCCGTCCACCAATCCCGAAGCCCTGCTCGCCGCCGTGCTGAAGGCCAACGCCCACACCGCCAACCCCAGACTGCAGAAGATTCTGGAGCTGGGCATTCGCCACCTGCATGCGTTTGCGCTGGAGGCCGATCTGACCCCGGCGGAGCTGGAAGTTGGCCTTGATTTTCTGGTGCAGATCGGACAGGCCAGTGGCCCCAAGAAGCACGAAGGCATTCTGCTCGCCGACATCCTCGGTCTCGCCACCCTGGTGCAGCTCAACGATGCGCGCCACGCCCTGCTCGCCGGTGGCACCGAGCCCGCATTGATCGGCCCGTTCTGGCGCGCCAACCAACCGGTGCGTGAGAACGGTGCCCGCATCTCCACCGACGACACGCCCGGCCCACGCCTCACGGTCACCGGCCGCGTGCTGTCGCTCGATGGAACGCCGCTGGCCGGCGCGCGCGTCGAGACCTGGCAGGCATCGCCCAAGGGCCTGTACGAAAACCAGGACGAGACCCAGGCCAGCATGAATCTGCGTGGCCGTTTCGAGACCGATGCCAACGGTTATTTCGCCTTTGAAAGCGTGCGCCCCGCCGGTTACCCGGTGCCGGTCGATGGCCCCTGCGGCGAACTGCTCGCCGCGCAGGGTCGCCACACCATGCGCCCCGCGCACCTGCACTTCCTGATCGTGGCTCCGGGCCACAAGGTGTTGGCGACGCAGTTCTTCGACATCGACGATCCGCATGCGCACGACGACGTGGTGTTTGGTGCGGTGGGATCGCTGCTGCGCCAATTCCAGCCTGCCGATG
Source organism: uncultured Comamonadaceae bacterium (assembly GCA_937862875.1). Lineage (GTDB taxonomy): Bacteria > Pseudomonadota > Gammaproteobacteria > Burkholderiales > Burkholderiaceae_C > Diaphorobacter_A. Next base: position 5,772 of record CALMCS010000935.1, on the reverse strand, counting down.
ACGGCGACGGTTTCAAGCTCGACGTCGAGCTGCGACTCGAACCCGGCGAGACCCGCATCCCCAAATGCCCGATCCCTTGAACAGCCTGCTCCCGACCCGTTTCAGATCGCACCCATCATGACCCTCAGTTTCTCTCCCATCGATCGCCTCGACGGCCAGGTCGCCGTCATCACCGGCGGCACCGGCGCGATTGGCGCGGCCACCGCCATGCGCCTGGCCGCGCTCGGCGCACGCATCGTGTTGCTGCACCGCGGCAGCCAGGACAAGTCCGCGCTGCTGCTGTCCACCCTGCCGGGCTCGGGCCACGGCGCGTTGATCGCGTCCGTCACCGACAGCGCGCAACTGGCGCAGGCCGCACAGGATGTGGCCGACCACTACGGCCCGGCCACCATCCTCGTCAACTGCGCGGGCCACACCAAGCCCATCCCCGCCGCGAATCTCGATGCCCTCGATGACGCGCTGATCGACGAGATGTTTGCCGCCAACTGGCGCGGCACCTTCGCCACCATCCGCGCGTTTGTGCCGCAGATGCAGGCCACCGGCGATGCACTGATCGTCAACGTCTCGTCCATCGCCGCCAATACCGGGCTGGGCAGCAATCTCGCGTATGCCGCCGCCAAGGCCGGCATCGATGCACTGACCAAGGGCCTGGCCAAAACACTGGCCCCCAAGATCCGCGTGCTGGCGGTGTCGCCGGGCGTGGTCGACAGCCCCTTTGTCTCGGGTCGCGATGCCCAGTTCAACGCCAAGACCGGCGCCACGATTGCGCTGCAGCGCGTGGGCAATCCGGACGATGTGGCCGCCGCGATCGCGGCCTGCTGCACCAGTCTGCGCTACGCCACCGGCAGCATTTTCACCGTCGACGGCGGTCGCCATCTCTGAACCGAATCACCGGAATTTCGCCATGCAACAACCCACGATCCTGACCTGCGCGGTCACCGGCAACCTCACCACGCCCGACCAGACCGCCTACCTGCCCGTCACCACCGAGCAGATCTCCACCGCCTGCATCGAGGCCCACGACGCGGGCGCAGCCGCCGTGCACATCCACGTGCGTGACCCAAAGACCGGCAAGCCGTCGATGGATCTCGGCCTGTACTCCGAAGTGGTGCAGACGCTGCGCCGCGAGCGCCCCGAGCTCATCATCAACCTCACCACCGGCCCCGGCGGCCGCTACGTGCCGAGCGAAGACGATCCCAAGATCTACGCCCCCGGCACCACCCTGCTCGCCCCCGAGCAGCGCGTGGAGCACATTGCCGCGTTGAAGCCGGACATCTGCTCGCTCGACCTGAACACCATGAACTCCGGCAACCAGGTGGTGATGAACACCCCCGCCAACGTGCGCCGCATGGCCCAGATCATTCGTGCTGCCGGTGCGGTGCCCGAACTCGAATGCTTCGACACCGGCGACCTCGTGCTCGCCCAGCATCTGATCGAAGACGGCACGCTGCAGGGCCCGGGCGTCTACACCTTTGTGATGGGCGTGCGCTACGCCATGCCATTCAGCACGCAGGCCATGCAACTGGCGCGCTCGCTGATCTCCGATCAGGCGCAGTGGAGTGCGTTCGCCGTGGGCCGCCACGCGTTTCAGGCGGTGGCCCAGGCCTATCTGCTCGGCGGCAATGTGCGCATCGGTCTGGAAGACACGATCTACATCGATCGCGGCGAGCTCGCCAAGAGCAACGCCGAACTGGTCAGCAAGGCTCGGCGCATCGTGCAGGACCTCGGCGGCACCCTCGCCACCAGCGCTGAAGCACGCGCGCGCTGGGGGCTGCGTGCGACCAACGCCTGACCCGATTGCGTGTCCTTCTACCCGCCAAATTTGAACTTTAGATTGAACCCCATGACCACCTCTCAAGCCCTCCAATTGACCGCCAAGGCGGCCAGTGCCGAAGCCATCGCCCCCACCCTCGTGAACCAAGCCCTGCCCGTCCCCAAGGACGGTGAAGCGGTCATCGAAGTCTTCGCCGCTGCGGTCAATCCCAGCGACGTCAAGGCCGCTCTCGGCGCCATGCCGCAGGCCATCTGGCCACGCATCCCGGGCCGTGACTTCGCCGGTCGCGTGATCGCCGGTCCCGCCGAATGGTTGGGCCAGGATGTCTGGGGCACGGGCGGCGATCTCGGCGTGACGCGCGACGGCACGCACGCGCGCTATCTGGTCCTGCCGCAAGCGGCACTCAGCCGCAAGCCGCCCGCCGTTTCGGTGGCGGCAGCGGCAACCGTAGGCGTACCCTTCATCACCGCCAACGAAGGCCTGCGCCGCGCCGGTTTGAAGGGTGCGGGACAAACGGTTCTGGTGCTCGGAGCGAACGGAAAGGTCGGCCAGGCCGCCGTGCAACTGGCCACGCGTGCCGGTGCCACCGTGATTGGTGTGGATCGCGGCACGAGCGACTACCGTGGTCACTCGTCGTCTCCGATCACCATGTTCGACAGCGCCACGCCCGAGCTGGCGCAGCGCATTCTCGAGGCCACCGATGGACGCGGCGCGGACATCGCCTACAACACCGTGGGCTCCCCGTATTTCGAACTGGCGCTGAGCTGTCTTGCAGTAGGCGGCACACAGGTGCTGATCTCCACCATCGAGCGCAATGTCTCGTTCGACATCCTCGCCTTCTACCGTCGCAATCTGCAGATGCTGGGCGTGGACAGTCTCAAGCTCACCGTCACGCAATGCGCGCAGGTGCTGAACGATTTGCTGCCGGGTTTCAACGATGGTTCGCTGCGCGCCTTCGATGTGGATGACGCCACGCTGATTCCACTCAGCGAAGCAGGCGACGCCTACCGCAAGGTGCTCAGCGGATCGATGGATCGCGTGGTGCTCGCGCCCGCCGGATCGGCCAGCCATGCATAGCGTGCCCATCGGCGCGGCCCCGTTCTACGAAGCGCCCGGGCATATCCAGATGCTCATGCAGCGTCTGCAGGGCATGGAGGCGGGTCCATCCGACCATCTCTGGATTGGCACCTCGCTGCTCGAGCCCGGCGGCGGAACCACGTCGAGCGCATCGGGGCTCGAGAAGTTCTACATCTGCCTCGAAGGGGAAGTGCAGATCACTGCGGTGCAGGATGGCAAGCCACAGGTGACGCGATTGCGTTATCTCGACAGCTGCCGCATCGCACCGGGCGAGGAGCGGCAACTGTTCAACCACACGGCCAAACCGGCGCGCCTGCTGCTGGTCATGCCGCTCGCTCCACGGTGAGTCGTGGAGCGCCCTGTGGCCCCATGCCTTGTTATGGCGTTTTAGGCTGCAGGTTCAGCTTGACGTTCAATTGGCTCTGCACGTTTGCCGACACGAACTTGTCAACCTCGCCGCCCAGCGAGGCGATCTCGCGCACGAAGGTGCTGCTGATGAACTGGTACTTGTCGCTCGGCGTGAGGAACACGGTTTCCACTTCGGGCATCAGGTGGCGGTTCATGCCGGCGAGCTGAAATTCGTAATCAAAATCGGTCACCGCGCGCAGGCCGCGCACCATGGCCTTGCCGCCACGGCCGACCACGAAGTCGCGCATCAGGCCGTCGAAGCTCTCCACCTGCACTTGCGGGTAGGCCTTCACGGCTTCGCGCACCATCGCGATGCGCTCTTCCAGATTGAACAGCGTTTTCTTGTGATGCCCGGCCGCCACCGCCACGATCACGCGATCGAACAACTGGGTTGCGCGGCGCACGATGTCTTCGTGCCCCAGCGTGATGGGATCAAAGGTTCCGGGGTAAATCGCAAGCACGTTCTGGGCCATGACGGGGTGTCTCCTTGGGACGCATTATGCATTGCATTGCAGTGCAGCAAAACCGCCCCGGCGCTCTCTGACAGACCGCGCAGTCGCTCACAGGTTATGCTCCGTTTCGTGTCCGTTTTTTGGCGCGATTTGCAACCCGCGTTGCATGAATGGATCGCGCAGAAACCCGCAAAGCTTCTACATTCAAGGGATTCCATTTCAGCAGACAGCTGCGATCGATGAACGAACGTACGAACGAATGAGTCGCCCGTCGCCAGTTGCCAGAGCCCAGAGAGATTGACCAGGAGAAACACGTCATGAATTCGCCAGCCGCACCCGCATCGTCCCTCATCAGCCCGGAGGAGTCACGCAAGGCGTTTCTCGCCGCGCGTGATTTTCTGCAAAAGCACCGCACCGACTACCAGCGTGCCTACAGCGAGTTCCGCAGTCCGCAGTTGGGGCAGTTCAACTGGGCGCTCGACTACTTCGATCACATGGCGCACGGCAACGAGGCCGTGGCGCTGCACATCGTCGAGGAAGACGGCAGCGAGATCAAGCGCAGCTTCGAGCAGATGAGCACGCGCTCGTCGCAGGTCGCCAACTGGCTGCGCGATGTCGGCGTCAAGCGCGGCGACCGCGTGTTGCTGATGCTCGGCAACGAGCTCGCGCTGTGGGAGTTGATGCTCGCCTGCATCAAGCTCGGCGCGGTGATGATTCCTGCCACCATGCTGCTGACGGCCGACGATCTGCAAGACCGACTCGACCGCGGTCAGGTGCGCCATGTGATCGTGGCCAGCGCCCATACCGACAAATTCAGCACGCTCGCCGGCAAGTACACGCGCATCTGCGTCGGTGCCGACAAGCCCGACTGGCATTCCTTCAGCCATGCGAGCCAGTGCCCCGAACCTTTCGAGCCCGAAGGCCGCACGCTGGCGACCGACCCGTTGCTGCTGTATTTCACGAGCGGCACCACCTCCAAGCCCAAGCTCGTGCTGCACACCCATGCGAGCTACCCGGTCGGCCACCTGTCGACCATGTACTGGATCGGCCTGCAACCCGGCGACGTGCACCTGAACATCAGCTCCCCCGGCTGGGCCAAGCACGCCTGGAGCTGCTTCTTCGCGCCGTGGATTGCGGGCGCCACCATCTTCATCTACAACTACGCGCGCTTTTCTGCGCCCGCGCTCTTGCAGTCGCTGCAGGATCACCAGGTGACCAGCCTGTGCGCGCCGCCGACCGTGTGGCGCATGATGATTCAGGAAGACCTGACGAAGTGGCGCGGGCAGCTCTCGCTGCGTGAAATCATCGGCGCGGGCGAACCGCTGAATCCCGAGATCATCGACCAGGTGCAGGACGCCTGGGGCCTCACGCTGCGCGATGGATTTGGTCAGACCGAAACCTGCGCGCAGATCGGCAACACGCCCGGTCAGGCGCTCAAGCCCGGCTCCATGGGCCGCCCCCTGCCCGGTTATGAGGTGGTGCTGCTCGATGTGGACGACAAGGAAAGCGACGAGGGCGAGGTCTCGCTCAAGCTCAATCCGCGCCCGCTCGGCCTGATGGCCGGCTACGAAGACAGCCCCGAAAAGACCGCACAGGTCATGCGCGAGGGCTACTACCACACGGGCGACACGGCCTCGCGCGATGCCGATGGCTACATCACCTTCGTCGGCCGCGCGGACGATGTCTTCAAGGCCAGCGACTACCGCATCAGCCCGTTCGAGCTCGAAAGCGCGCTCATGGAACACGAGGCCGTGACCGAGGTGGCGATTGTTCCCAGCCCCGACCCGCTGCGTCTCGCGGTGCCCAAGGCCTACCTGATTCTGGCGGCCCACATCGCCCCCAGCAAGGAACTCGCCGAGCAGATCTTCACGTTTGCCCGCGCCCGCCTCGCGCCCTACAAACGCATTCGCCGCATCGAGTTTGTGAACGATCTGCCGAAGACCATCTCCGGCAAGATCCGCCGCGTGCAACTGCGCAAGGATGAGGCGCAGAAGGTGCAGGCCTCACAGCGCGGCGAGCAGGAATATTTCGAAGAGGATTTTCCGGGGCTGAAGGGCTGAT